>CAZFQU010000048.1:0-15660 GCA_964521245.1 uncultured Alistipes sp.
CGTGAAGAATCCCGACGATGGGTAGTACTTTGATGTACGTCCCATTGTCGGGATTCGAGGGATGTGCGGAATTTACCGCATATAAATCGAAAAATTAGTTTGCAGGCGACATCTTAACCTTAACAATATTCTTGTCGGCTACAATCTTGGCAGCCAAAGCCTTAACATCGTCGTAGGTAATCTGCTTGATTACGGGCTCATAGTCGTAAGCGAAGTCGTTACCCGACTGAATGTACTCGTTGATGTAGTTCACCCAATAACCATTCTGCTCAAGACGACTCTTGTGATCCTTAACCAGATACTCGCGAGCCTTCTCGATATCGTCGGCAAGAGGTCCATCGGTAGCAATCTTCTCGAGTTCAGCCACGATAGCTTCGAATACGGCATCAGCCTTCTCGCTATTGGTATCACAGCCCACCTGAATCATATATGTCTGCTTGGGCAGGTGGCTAACCACGCCATGGGCACCGATAGAGTAGGTTGCACCCATCTGCTCACGAACGGTTGCCAAATAGCGGTTAGAAAGCGAGTTGCACAACAGGCGCATGGTAAGCTCGTTCTTGAGGTTGTAGTCAATCTCACCCGAGAAGCATACGAAAGCACCCACCTTAGGCTGCTGCATAGGCACCGAGAACTCGTTAACAACCTCACCCTTAACAAGGTCGCGACCATCGTCAACAACCGTAAGCTTAGTCTTGGAGGTAGGAATCGAACCGATATACTTCTCAACCAGAGGCTTCAAGGTCTCGGGAGCGATATTACCTACGAAGGTGAACGTGAAGTTGTTAGCCGAGGGGAAGAGGATAGCATTGATATCGTCAAGACGCTCGAACTGAACCTTATCGAGAAGCTCTGCCGACACAACCTGCGCACGAGCATTACCACCATAGAGGGTATTCATAACCTCCTTCTGGTAGATATAGTCGGGGTTGCTGTTCATATTCTCGAGCATACCCTTATACTGGTTGTAGAAGGTGTTGTAGTCTGCCTGATCGAAGCGAGGAGCAGTGAAGTTAAGATATACAAGCTGGAGCAAAGCCTCTACATCCTTAGGCGACGATGCACCCTGATAGCCCTGCTGTGTACGACCAACGAAGGGGTTCAGATATACATTCTTACCGGTAAGCTGCTTCTGAAGCTCCACAGACGAGAACTTCGACACACCCATAATCGAGCGGATAGCGGGCAAGAGCTGCTGAGCAATAGCCGCATCGTCGGGATTCTCAATCATTGCCGAACCGCCATAAGCCCATGCGCTGAGTTGAAGCTCGTCAGCCTTGAAGGTTGTGGGCTTAAGAATAACCTTGGTACCATTCTTCAGAGTCCACTCAATCGAACCATACTTCTCGTTGATAACCTCCTTCTTAACGGGCGAACCCTTCAATACTGTGTCGGGCGATACCAGAGGCTCAATTACGGTATTGTCGGCATAGGGAGCAACCTGCTCTGCGGGGAGCGACGAGATGCCTGCCATCAGAGCCAAAACCTCCTGCTCGGTGGGGTTAACAAGACCCTCCTTCTCGGGAGCAGTGATAGCAACTACACGGTTGGTGGCGGGGAACAACTCCTTAACGCGACCATTAACCATATCCAAGGTGATGGTGTTGAGCAGCTGCATATCGAGCTGATACTCTACTTCAGCATTAGGAATTGCGGTGTTGCTCTGGAAGTGGTTCATATAGCGACGAACAAACGTGGAGTTCTCACGGTCGTTGCGGTTAGCCCACTGACGCTCGATACTGCTCTGGAGGTTAGCCTTAGCACGCTCAAACTCACCAACGGTGAAGCCGTGACGAATCATACGCTCAAGCTCGTAGAGAGCTGCGCCATAGGCGGTCGAAAGCTCACCCTCCTTGCTGGTCACGCTCAAGATTGCAGTCTCGAGGGTGGGGATGATGCCTACGGGACCATTGTGGATATAGCAGCTGAGGAATGGAGCATCGGGCTGCATGGTAATCTCCTCCAAACGAGCATTAGCCATAGTGCTGAGGTAGCTATCAACCATATCGATAAGGGCTGCCATAATGGTATTCTTATGCTCGGGAGCCAATGCCGCGTGCTTAACATAGAGAGTAGCCTCAGACTGTTGCATCTCGGGATCGGTGAAAATAGAGATGATAGGCTCCTCGTTGTCGGGAACCACGATTACATCCTTCTGAGCAGCATCGGCAGGCGAAGCAGCAACATCAGCCATCAGATTCTTAATCTTAGACTCAATCTGGTCAACATCAACATCACCTACTACGATGAAGGTCATAAGCTCGGGACGATACCACTTCTCATAGAAGTTGCGGATAGCCGAGTGGGGGAAAGACTCGAGGAAGTCGAGGTGACCGATGAGGTTGCGCTCAGCATAGCGAGTACCCTTACCCAGCGAACGGATAAGCTCCATCGATGCACGACGCTGTGCGCCATCGGTTGTGCGAAGCTCCTCCATAATAACGCCACGCTCTGAATCAATCTCATCACCCTCCAAGGCGATAAAGTGCGACCAGTCGTGAAGGATAAGAAGCATCGAGTCGATAACGCCCTCGCGAGCTACACCATCACGCTTAACAGGCACATCGTTGAGCTGATAGAAAGTATAGTCCCAGCTGGTAGCAGCATTGAGGTTGTAACCGAACTTAACACCAACCTCCTCGCAATACTCGATAAGACGCTTGCCGGGAAGATTCTTGGTGCCGTTGAATGCCATATGCTCCAAGAAGTGAGCAAGACCCTGCTGGTCGTCATCCTCCTGAATAGCACCTACGTTATAGACAATCCAGAAATTAGCCATATCCTTCGGCTTCTCGTTGTGACGGATGTAGTAGGTCAATCCGTTCTCGAGCTTGCCGATGCGTACAGCCTCGTCATTGGGTATGGGAGCCATCAGGGGATTCTCCTGAGCCCATACGCCCAGTGTTGCAATCATAGCAACAACTGACAAAAGTAACTTTTTCATAGTTGTTTGGAAATTTAGTTAATTATTTGGTTTAATGTTTATTACTCTTTCCATATCAAGTATGCCTACTCCTCGTCGGGACAATACTCGATAATATCACCCGGCTGGCAATCCAGCTCACGGCATATCGCCTCAAGGGTCGAAAAGCGAATGGCTCGTGCCTTCCCATTCTTGAGAATCGATAGGTTGGCAGGGGTAATATCTACTCGCTCCGAAAGCTCGCCAAGCGATATTTTACGCCGCGCCATCATCACATCTATATTTATGATTATAGCCACGTCAAATACCCCCCCCCTTTACTATTTACAACGTTAATACTCAACATATTATTGTTCATAATCTTAATCAACTCCTAAATCGTCAGTTTCTGCTCCTCGCCCAGTCTGGCACCAATGGCGATAATCTCGGCAGCAAAGATAATCAGCAGGCCAAGCACCAATTGTCCATACTCGATGGGCAGCCCCTGAATATTGATAGCACCGCCCGATGCAAGATTGACCATTCGGTGACAGACAATCAACACAACAGCCGCAGCAATCTGGTCAACAATAATCATAGCACCTATAAGGCGCATCTTTAATATATTGCGACTATCGATAGGCTGCTGGTCGCGGACCGACTTTCTAAGCGAATTGATTATCAATCCCACAAGGACCAAAATTACCACCCAAGCCACTATTGACACCATCTCGAACACAAAGCTCCAATCGCTGAGCGTGGCAAGCACCTCTCGCAGTTCGACAGGAGTTTGGCTGTGTTGCGCTGTTATACTGACAAAACCCTCATACATCGAACCACCAAGCTCGACTCCGCGATTATTCGAACTCAAATGCGACCAATCCTCAAGAAAAAGCTGAGGCTTGACAGTCACCAAATACCAATCGTGGTCAACCCCTTGAGCCATAAGTTGTGCCGAAGCAGCACTCTGAGAATAACCCACATTAAAGGCATTTGATATCGAGGGCATAATGCTGTGCATAAAGCCCAATGCCAACACAACAAAGTAACCTATATATATAAATAGGAGACGACGATTAAGCGAATGTTTCTCTATCTTTTCCATTTAACACTCTGTTTACGATGCAAATATAGTACTTTTTAATCGAAAAACAAACATTTTTTATTGTTTATCGATATTTTTTCAGGTTTTGCTCAAATTAACCGCTATAAATATACAAATATTTTTCGTATCTTTGCACATATAATGATAGGAAGAGCAAAAAAAATAATCAGTAAATAATGGCACAGATTACGACGTATAAATATAGTGTTGATCCCCAATGGGTGGACTACACGATGAGAGCTTCGATTTCGGCTCTGACAAATGTGGTTTTGGGTGTTGCCGGTATCGACGCCAAGACCAAAGGTTTCGGCACCGACACGCTCAACAAGGAGGACTATTCATGGGTTCTATTGAGAATGGCTGCCGAGTTTGACTATCGCCCCGAGCAGTATAGCGACTTCAGCGTATCGACTTGGGTCAGCGACTTTTCGCGTATGATGTCAACCCGTAATTTCACTCTGCAAGATGCTGAGGGCAGGGAGTTTGGCAGGGTAGTGACCCAATGGTGTATGATTAACCTCACAACCCGTCGCCCGATAGATATGACAGCCCCCGAGGTTGCCAAAACCTACAACAACTACATTGTAGATACGCCCTCGCCAACCGAGCCTCCTAAGCGTATCGGAGTGGTGGAGCCACAGACTCTGCACCTAAGAGATGTGCTTTACAGCGATATAGACTTCAATCGCCACGTCAACACCCTAAAATATATCGATATGATGCTTGACAGGCTTCCTATCGACCTCTTCAGTCAAAACAGAGGGGTTAGAATGGACCTTAATTTCCAGCAGGAGTGTCGCTACGGGCAGCAATTGTGTATCTGTCACCAACACAACGAGGAGTGTGACCTATTCGAGATAAAGGCCGACGAAAAGACAGCAGTAAAGGGTAGAATAGAGTGGAGATAAAAATGGCTGAAAGCAGGCTCAAAATATGGCTACTTGGTCCCGCACACCCATACAGGGGTGGTCTGGCTGCTATAATGCAGACCATGGCAAAGTTGTGGCAGCAACAAGGACACGAGGTTAAGCTAAAGACCTTCACGGTGCAATATCCGTCGTTACTCTTCCCTGGCAAGAGCCAATTTACCGACGAGCCCAAGCCCGAGCATCTCGATATCGAGCGATGCATCAATACGTGTAATCCGCTCAGTTGGATAAAGTTAGGGCACAGAATCAAGAGAGAGCGACCCGATATTGTTGTGCTGAAGTATTGGACACCATTTATGGCACCCGCATTTGGCACTATCGCTCGCATTGCCCGCAAAAATCACCACACAAAATTTATCTGCCAGATTGACAACGTAGAGCCACACGAACACCACTTCTTTGATGGTTGGTTCAACAAATGGTTTCTCGGAGCCATCGATGGTTTTGTCTATATGTCGGAGCAGGTACACGGCGAGCTTAAGAACTACACCTCGGCACCGGCAATATTCTCGCCTCATCCGATGTTTGAGAACTACGGTTCGAGAATCGACCGCGAGGAGGCTTGCCGAAACCTTGGCATCGACCCCAAGTGCAGATATGCTCTTTTCTTTGGTCTGATACGCGACTACAAGGGATTGGATTGGTTGCTCGAGGCGTGGCAAAAACTAAGAAGAGAGTGTAGAATAGCTAAGGAGTATAAGCTCATCGTTGCCGGAGAGTTCTACACCGACAAAGCTCCTTACTTAGAGCGCATTAACTCACCCGAACTAAAGGACTGCATAATTTTACACGACAGATTTATCCCCGACTCAGAGGTAAAGAATTTCTTCTCGGCAAGCGATTTTTTGGTCTTGCCCTACAAGAGTGCGACGCAGAGTGGTGTTACGCAGATTGCTTACAAATTCCGACTTCCCGTTATTGTTACAAATGTGGGAGGTCTTTCGGAAATCGTACCAGACGGCAAGGTGGGTTTCGTATGTGAGCCATCGCCCGATGGTGTAGCACATGCCATAGAGCGCATAGCTTCAGAGCAGTTGTTAAGCCAAATGAGGGAGCAGATGGAGCAGGAGTCGAAGCGTTTTTCGTGGGAGGAGATGTGTCGCAAACTTCTTGAAGTCTATTTTATGTGTCAAAAGAGGTGATTATTTGAGCCAAGAAGTGCTACGGAAGATAAAATTCACTAAATTTGCACTCCGAATAGCTAAAAACTATAAATCCAAACATATAATATGAAAGCAATCGTTAAGAACAACTTTAACTTCAAGGGTCAGGATGGTCACTACGTCGGCAAGGTACGCGACGTATATAGCATCAATGACGAGTATCTGGTAATGGTGGTTTCTGACCGCATCTCGGCATTCGACGTTGTACTGCCCGAGGGTATTCCCTACAAGGGTCAGGTGCTGAATCAGATAGCAGCCAAGTTCCTCGACGCAACCGAGGATATTCTCCCCAACTGGAAGATAGCCGTTCCCGATCCTATGGTTACCGTTGGTCACAAGTGCGAGCCCTACAAGGTGGAGATGGTTATCCGCGGCTACCTTTCGGGACACGCTTGGAGAGAGTATAAAGCAGGTAAGCGTACCATTTGTGGTGTTGAGATGCCCGATGGCATGATTGAGAATCAGCGATTCCCCGAGCCTATCATTACCCCCACAACCAAGGCTGACGAGGGTCACGACGAGGATATCTCGAAGGAGGAGATTATCGCACAGGGTCTTGTTAGTCGCGAGGAGTATGAGCAGCTCGAGGCATACACCCGTGCAATCTTCCAGCGCGGAACAGAGATTGCCGACAAGATGGGTCTTATCCTTGTTGACACGAAGTATGAGTTCGGTAAGAAGGATGGCAAAATCTATCTTATGGACGAGATTCACACTCCCGACTCTTCGCGCTACTTCTATAAAGAGGGTTACGAGGAGCGTCAGGCAAAGGGCGAGAAGCAGAAGCAGCTCTCCAAGGAGTTTGTTCGCGAGTGGCTTATGGCAAACGGCTTCCAAGGTCAGGAGGGTCAGCAGGTACCCCAGATGACCAAGGAGGTTGTCGATAGCATCACCGAGCGATACATCGAGCTTTATGAGAACATCACCGGCGAGAAGTTCGTGAAGGCTGAGGCAGACGATGTTGAGGCTCGTATCGAAAAGAATGTAGCAGAGTGGCTCGAAAAGATGTAGTCGCTATTGTGGCAGATATGATTTAATTGTGACCCCAAAAGTTTGGAAAGCTTTTGGGGTCACTTTAGTATTATGGAATACAGCCTTTCACGCCTGATATTTTGCGACAAATCAACGGTCGGCAGCGTGAACTATTTTTTTGATTTTGGGCTGGGGATATTCTGCGCTAACGAAGTGAGCCACGAATGGGACATATTAGAAATATTTCCCATTCGGGGCGAAAGAGGCAGTGCAGAATTTACCGCATACAAATCGAAAAATTATTTCTTCACATTGGGCAACTCCAAACCATACCCCTTACGCTTATCTTCAACCTTGAGGAGCATACCGATAATGAGTGCGAATACGCCAAACGAAGAGAAGATAACCATAGGAATAGTATAGCCACCGGTAATATCGAGTACGGTGCCGATAAGCAGAGGTACGAGACAGAGACCGATGTTCTGAATCCAGAAGATTACGCAGTAAGCCGAGCCGAGAATCTTCTCGTCGATAATCTTGGGAACCGAAGGCCAGAGAGCTGCGGGCACCAAAGAGAAGCTGACACCGAGAACTACGATGATGGTGAGAGCCAACCACTTCGAGGGGAACAAAGGCAAGAGGAATGCGAAGCTGAGGTGGCAAGCAATCATAATCAGCGCACCAAACATCAGCATAGTTGCGCCCTTACCCTTGAAGTCGAGCAGAGCGCCGAGGAAGGGGGTGAGTAGCATTGCGAGGATGGGGAAGCAGCTGAAGAGACGAGCTGCCGACTCGAGGTCGATGCCCAGAGTAACCTCAAGATAATTGGGGGCATAACGCTGGAAGGGGAAGATAGCCGAGTAGTAGAGTACGCAGAGCAGAGCTACCAACCAGAACATCTTGCTGGTGAAAATCTTACCCAAGTCCTTGAGCTGGAACTCCTCGTCGGAGGACTTCTCCTCAGACATCTCGCCAGCCTCAATCATCTGCTTGTCAAGCTTTACATCCATCAACGAGAATACCGAGTAGCAGATAAGACCGATAAAGAGCAGTACGGTGCAGAATGCTACGGGAGCAACTACCGACTTATCAAAACCATTCGACACCATAGGAGCGAGCCACATCACAGCAAATACACCCAGACGAGCGATAGCCATCTCAAGACCCATTGCAAGAGCCATCTCCTTGCCCTTGAACCACTTAGCGATAGCCTTCGACACGGTGGTACCTGCCATCTCGCAACCGCAACCAAAAATCATAAAGCCGAGCGAAGCCATCTTTGCACTACCGGGGAATGCCACCCACCAGCTGTTGAGCCACTCGCAGAAAGCCGTGGTCTGGAATGCGTCGCTGATACCTACATACTTGATTGCAGCACCGATAACCATCAGCGATGCCGACAAGATACCCGTGAAGCGAATACCCATCTTATCGAGGATAATACCTGCAAAGATGAGGAAGAAACAGAATACGTTGAGGAAGAACTCCGATGCTGCATAAGTTCCGAATGTACTGCTGCTCCAGCCGTGTGACTGCTCAATGAGCGACTTGAGCGGCGACATTACATCGACGAACATATAAGCAAAGAACATCATTAGCGCGATAAGAATCAGCGCGGTCCAACGAGCAAATACTGAGTCGTTGATTTTTTGTTTAATAACTGCTGTCATATAAAGTTTTTATTTAAGTAAGTTAGTCGTGTTCCGGGTGCGCATATCTCTTCAATACTTCGTATGCCTGCTCAATGCCAAGCTCACCGGCTTTCGATATATCGAGACATCCTTTGCGCGTATCCTTCATAAATATCTGCACCAATCCGCGATTGTAGTATGCCTCGGCGAATTGGGGGTTAAGTTCTATGGCCTTAGAGTAGTCGTCGTAGGCCTCGGGAAGTTTGCCCGACAGAGCATATAGATTTGCGCGATTATAATAGGTATAGGCAAAATCGGGATAGAGTTTAAGCGACTTATTAAGGTCGGCAATAGCCTCGTCGTAGTCGTAGTTGCGTTGCGTAGAGGATTTGAGTCTCAGTGCAGGGTCGTTATCGATGGTAATACGCTGGTAGGCGTTATCTATCGAGGAGATAAAATCTATCATCTCGGCACGAGTGGTGGAGCGATTCAGATAGATAAACGGATTCGACGGATTCAGTTCGACGGCCTGCGTATAGAGGTTCACAGCACTTGTATATTGGCGGATAAGCGACTGAGTGATAGCTCTTTGGAAGAGATTTTCCCAACCACGTTGTCCTCTCAAACGTTCCTGAGCCTGATTGTCGAGCAGCACCAACGAATCGGCAGAAATCGAGCTATTGCCATGCGAGAGCATCATCAGAGGCTGGTCTATTCGCTTGACAAAATCGACCATTCGCTGAGTGTGATAGACCTTACGCAAGGCAACAAGTGTTGAGTCGTGGTAGCCAAGTGTAAACTTGAAGAGGGGTATGAGCTGCAATTCTCCGCGCTCGGCTGAGGAAACCACATTGTCAAACCTCGAGCCCGACAACTCGCTATCGAACGACAACAGTCTATCGAAGTGGCGCGTTGTGTCGGCGAAGATGGAGTAGGTGCTGTCGCTTAGGCGCGAACGATACTCTGCTATTTTGCGCTGCGCCACATCATAATCCCTGCGTGCGGAACGTATATCGCCTTTAGCATGATACATCGCACTGCGGTTAAGATAGGCATTGGCAAAGTCGGGGTAGAGTTCGATTGCCTGCGAGAAGTCGGCAAGGGCATTATCAGTCTGTCCGAGATAGGCATATAGCAAACCTCTGTTATAATACACCAACACGTTGCGTGGCGAGTAGCGACTCACCATATCATAATCCTCCAGCGCACGATTATAGTCGCCAATCTGTGAACGAATGATGGCACGATTGTAATAGGTCAGCGACGAGGTACTATCCAACTCCAACACCTTATCCAAATCGGCAAGAGAGTGCATCGGGCGGTTGGTATTCGAGTAAACCAACGCACGATTGAAATAGGAGAGCAGGTGGTTAGAATCGCACTCGATAGCCTTATCGAAATCGGCTTCAGCCTCTTTATATCGCTCTTGTTGCATATAAAGCGCACCTCGACGATTATAACTCTCGGGGTATTCTCGGTTGGTCTTAACTGCCTGATTGAAATTCTCAAAAGCCTTCAACGTATCCTTCAGGTAAAGATAGCAAACTCCTCGATTCAAATAGGCATCGGCAACCTTATCCTCCTGCATGATGAATTGATCGAAATCTTCGATAGCCTCCTCGAACTGCTGATTCAGAAGTCGCGTCACACCTCGACTATAATAGGGATTAGGCAGGTCGGGGCGTAGGTCGATAGCCTCTTGGAAATCTTTAAGTGCATCGTCATAATTACCTAATCGTGAGCGTGTTATGGCTCGATAGGTGTACGATATGGTATAGACCGGATTTTTCTCCAAGGCTATGGTAAAATCGGCATCGGCACCCAACAGGTCGCCGAGTTGATATTTGGCGATTCCTCGCCAAAAATAACCCTCGAAAGCATCCTCATCGGCACGAAGCAGGATGTTGAGCGTACGGATAGCCTCCTGATACTCGCTATCCATCATCAGTCGTCTGCCCATCCAAAAGAAGTACTCGCGGTTATACTGCGACACAACGGGCAGCGACATCAACGTCACAACCGCCACACAGACCAACCACCTCAGTACTCTTCTCATCTCAATATTTGTTAACGCTCAACGGACTAAAATATTGCTTCTAAGCTACTCAAGTTCGTAACCGAAGCGACGCAATTGCTTGTCGTTGTTGCGCCAATCGTCGTTCACCTTCACGAAAAGTTGCAGAAAGACCTTCTTGCCCAAGAAACGTTCCATCTCCTCACGCGCCTTTTGACCCACACGCTTGAGTTTTTCGCCCTTGTGTCCAATGATGATTCCCTTCTGCGAGTCGCGCGAAACATATATCGTAGCCGAAATACGATCGATTGCAGGCTCCTCCTTGTAGCTCTCAATCTCAATCTCGCAGCAATAAGGAATCTCCTTTTCATACTGCTTGAGAATCTGCTCGCGGATAATCTCCGAAGCAAAGAAACGCAAAGTCTTATCGGTCAGCGTATCCTTGGGGTAGTAGGCAGGACCCTCAGGCAGAAGCTCCAATATGCGGTCGAAAATCGAACCTACGTTGAAACCCTCCTTTGCCGACGCAGGGACTATAAGTGCCTCGGGCAGAAGCTCGTGCCACTTAGCTACCAGAGCCTCAAGTTTTTCTTGAGATGTAAGGTCTATCTTGTTGACAACAACTATTGTAGGTATCTTACTCTTAGCTATCTTGCCTACAATCTCAGCCCCCTCCATATCGCCCTGTTCGACGGTGTCGGTCACATACAGAATCACATCGGCATCGACAATGGCACCCGTCACAAACTTCATCATCTTCTCCTGAAGTTTATAGTTAGGCTTAAGGATTCCGGGAGTATCGGAATAGACAATCTGGAAATCGTCGCCATTAACGATTCCCATAATACGATGACGTGTGGTCTGAGCCTTTGAGGTTATGATCGACAAACGTTCGCCAACCAGAGCATTCATCAATGTTGATTTACCCACATTGGGGTTACCGATAATATTTACAAATCCGCTTCTATGCATTTAGAGGATATTCTATAAATTAACAAATTACCCACAAAGATAGAAAAATATTGGAATTTTTCCTAAATTTGCGACACTAAACTACTATATACCAATTCAAATGAAGAGAGTTTTTCTAATCGCAATGCTCATAATGTTCTCTGCGAATCTCTATGCGCAAACGAAAACGGTGACCGTAAGAGGCAATACCAAAACCACAACCATCACTTACGATGATGGCTCGGAAGATGTAACCATCGAATCCCCTTGCTGCATCTGCGGTGGAAATGGTCATTGCAAGGCGTGTGGAGGCAGTGGCGTGCAGTACGGCCCATACGGAGCATATTCGTGCCTTACCTGCTTTGGTGGTTGTAAGTGTATATTTTGCGGAGGAAAGGGTGTAACCGTTCAAACGATGCATGTACCGGCATCAGCACCGGCACCAACATATACCGGCTCGACAGGCAGCTACGACAGTGGTTACAGCAGCGGCACCACGAGCAATGGCAGACGTTGCTCAGGATGCAACGGCACGGGACAATGTACTATGTGTAAGGGCAAAGGTTGGTATAAGAACACCTACGACGGAAATATCTACGACTGCCCAAGCTGTCATAATGGACGCTGTGGTGTATGTTTCGGCAAGGGAATAATCAACTAAACATTCTATCCAAACAATAATTATGGGGCTGTCAAACAATAAGAATGACAGCCCCATAATTGTTTTTGTCTGATATCTATCTTCTGAAACCGCCACCGCGACGCATCTGCTGCATCTTCTGCTGCAAACCGCCACCGGCAACCATCTTCATCATCTTACGAGTCTCTTCAAACTGCTTCAAGAGGCGGTTAACCTCCTGCATCGATGTACCCGAACCCTTAGCGATACGCTCACGACGACGAGCATTGATAACCTCGGGATGCTCTCTTTCGTAGGGGGTCATCGAGTCGATGATGGCCTCAGTTGACTTGAAGGCATCATCGGGAATATCCACATTCTTGAGCATCTTACCCATACCGGGAATCATCGACGCTACATCCTTCAAGTTACCCATCTTCTTAATCTGGTTAATCTGCGAACGGAAGTCGTTGAAATCGAACTGATTCTTCACCAGCTTCTTCTTCAAGCGGCGAGCCTCCTCCTCGTCGAACTGCTCCTGCGCACGCTCAACAAGTGATACAACATCACCCATACCCAAGATACGGTCGGCCATACGCTCAGGGTGGAAGACCTGAAGGGCATCCATCTTCTCGCCGCTGGAGATAAACTTCAAAGGTTTATCGACAACCGAACGAATCGAGATTGCAGCACCACCTCGAGTGTCACCATCGAGCTTGGTGAGTACCACACCATCGAAGTCGAGACGGTCGTTGAACTCCTTAGCTGTGTTGACAGCATCCTGACCCGTCATCGAATCGACAACGAAGAGGGTCTCCGAAGGGTTAACCGCAGCCTTGATTGCCGTAATCTCCTGCATCATCGCCTCGTCAACAGCCAGACGACCTGCGGTATCGACAATCACCACATTGTAATTCTTCTGGCGTGCATAGCCGATTGCGTTCTGAGCAATCTGTACAGGATTCATATTGCCCGGCTCGGTATATACCTCGACACCTATCTGCTCGCCCAAAATCTTGAGCTGGTCGATAGCTGCAGGACGATATACGTCACCCGCCACGAGCAACACCTGACGTCCCTTTTTGCTCTTGATAAACGAAGCGAGCTTACCCGAGAAGGTAGTCTTACCCGAACCCTGCAAACCTGCGATAAGGACAACGGCAGATGTTCCATTGAGGTTGATATCCGACGATGTGCCACCCATCAAGAGTGCCAACTCGTCACGTACAATCTTGGTAAGCATCTGACCGGGCTTAACGGCAGTAAGCACATTCTGACCCAAAGCTTTCTGCTTCACATCATCGGTAAAGGTCTTGGCTACCTTGTAGTTAACGTCGGCATCAATCAGCGCACGACGAATCTCTTTGAGGGTCTCGGCAACGTTAATCTCGGTGATTTTGCCCTCACCCTTAAGAATCTTAAACGACCGTTCAAGTTTTTCGGATAGATTTTCAAACATATATCTTTATCTCTTAATTTTTCGTCAATTACATAATATCGGACAAAGATAGGAAAAATATTTATATTTTTCTCTTTTTTTGTTTTTATATGCAACAAATTAGAGTTTAAGTAAAAGTGTTGTGTAATCGCTAAATTTTCTAATTTCACTAATCACAATCTCTCGAAGCGTGATGTTTTTTGATTTTAGGCTGGGGAAATCGTGCGCTAACGAAGTGAGCCACGGAAGGGACATATTAGATATATTTCCCATTCGGGGCGAAGGAGGCAGTGCAGAATATATCCACACACAAGGTTGTAAGACATTTTTTGATTTTAGGCGAGGAAATTGTGTGCTAACGAAGTGAGCCACGGATGGGACATATTAGAAATATTTCCCATTCGGGGCGAAAGAGGCAGTGCAGAATTTACCGCATACAAATCAAAAAAACTGATTAGATTAGACCTGCCTCATAATATATAACAATCTGCTCAATCATCTTATCTTCGCCGGTTTTGTCGTAGTCGTCTTTGAGGTCTTGACCAAAGACTTTACCTACGGTTTGCCAAAAGCCGGCGACAAAACCTCCTCGAAACTCCTTGAGAATCTCGTAGGCGGTATAGCTTGTTTCGCGGTCGATAAGTTTTAGCAGTACTCGTCCCTGAGTGCGAGTCATCTTTTTCAGAATCGGAGTATATTCAGCCTCTATCTCATTGTATATCTTTTTTATATACTCTTTTTGAGCTTTTTTGGTCGGCAGGCGTGTAAGTTCTGCTTCCATATCCGCCATCTTATCTTTAGCAATCTGGGCTATGGGATATACTTTTTTGACGGCATTAACCAGTTTTGCCCATCGACGCATATCTATTCCTCGATTATAGACATATACGGGCAGGGAGTAGATATGAGGTATGGTGTCACCATATTCGTCAATAGTTCGTGTCTGATGCCAATAGCCACGACTGTTACCTGCTTTTCTGCGCTGTGCCATAACCCCGTCGGCAAATAGTGCCGAGAGCAACACAAACAAAGTAGTCAATATGAGGTAACGCTGTTTCATTTAGCAATAATTTTTATATCTTTGTCATCAGTACATCGTACATATAACGTAACAAAGGTACAAAATTATTATTAAATAATACATTTATGTTAGAAAAAGGATTAAACGCACAAAGCACAACAACCGTATCGGCAGAGAATACGGCAGCCACATTGGGGTCGGGTGATATGCCCGTATTTGCAACTCCGGCTATGATTGCTCTGATGGAAAATGCGGCAATGATGGCTGTCGCTCCCCACCTCGAAGAGGGTTGCACAACTGTCGGCTCGGAGATGAACTCCACTCACATCAAACCCTCGGGACTGGGTGCAATAGTCACAGCGACAGCAGTGTTGACCGAGATTGAGGGTCGTAAGCTCTCGTTCAATGTAGCAGCCCGCGACAACGAAGGTATGATTGGCGAAGGAACACATATTCGCTATATCGTCAACCGCGAGAAGTTTCTTTCAAAGGTTAAGTAGTTTTAGATTGCTACTCGGTGTGGGAGGGTAGGTAGTGATGCTCACCGGCTTATTGCCCCGACGCGGGTAGCTATCTTACTGAAAAAGGAGTTTAGTGAAATTGAATATTGCGCAATCGCTAAATTCACTAATTGCAACCTCAAGCAGCGAGAGTGTTTTTGATTTTAGAGGAGCAGATTTGTTCTTAAACGAAGCGAGGCTCAGATGGGTAGTACTTGGAGTACGCCCCATTAGTGCCTCGCAAGGGCAAGGACAAATATGCCCTATAAAATCGAAAAATGGCGTTACGGCGCGTGCTAAAGTTTCGACCGGTGGCGCCGAGGACAAACAAATTAGGCGGTGCCGTAGGCAACAAAAATAGGCTTATTGGTCAAAATTAGTACATAAAATAGGGGCAATCGATTGATTTATATAT
>CAZFQU010000049.1:0-14768 GCA_964521245.1 uncultured Alistipes sp.
GCATATCCGCGGCGATATCAACTACGCTTGGCCTACTGCCGAGATTGCAGTTATGGGTGCAAGTGGTGCTGTCGAGGTTCTTCAGGCTAAGGCTCTTGCGGCTATCGAGAATCCCGAGGAGAAGGCTAAGTTCATTGCCGAGAAGGAGCAGGAGTATCGCGACAAGTTCTCGAACCCCTACAACGCAGCTCGCTATGGCTACATCGACGATGTAATCGAGCCTCGCAACACTCGTTTCCGCATCATCCGCGCACTGCAGTCGTTGGCAACCAAGCGTTTGCAGAACCCCGCGAAGAAGCACTCGAATATTCCTTTGTAATCAACAACTAATCCCGTAAGAAAATGACACTTTTACAAGTACAATGGGGTTGGTCGGAGATTCTTTGGACTACGCTCATCAGCATAGTTCTGGTGTTTGCTGTTCTTCTGCTCTTGGTATTCATTATGCAGATTTTCGGCAAGGTGGTTACCCACCACCGCAATACAGCTCCCAAGCAGACTCTGTCGCTCCACGAGGAGGAGGTTGCTGC
The DNA here is from genome assembly GCA_964521245.1 of uncultured Alistipes sp. Lineage (GTDB taxonomy): Bacteria > Bacteroidota > Bacteroidia > Bacteroidales > Rikenellaceae > Alistipes. The sequence continues at coordinate 531 of CAZFQU010000049.1, forward strand.
TATTATGACTGCGCTGAAGCTCTATAAGAGCGCACTCCACGACAAGGAGTCTGAGGTGCTGACCATCCTGAGCATCAAGCGTGCTTACTCGCCTTGGAGTTCGAAAATCCACGGCTTAACCCAATTACCTAACCGTAAGTTTTAACATCAGACAATGAAAAAATATTCATTAAAAGTAAACGGTCACGACTACGAAGTGACCATTAACGAAGTAAACGAGGTATCAACCCTCGCTCACGTGACCGTTAACGGCACCGAATACGAGGTTGAGATTGAGGGTGGCAAGGCTGCTGCTGCTAAGAAGCCTCAGGTGGCTCCCGTACCTTCGGCTGCAAGGAACATCGCAGTTACCCCTGCGGCTGTTAGCTCGCGTCCTGCTGCTACCGGTAGCGCATCAACCGGTGCAGGTCACACCGTTAAGAGTCCTCTGCCCGGCACCGTTCTCGCCGTTAAGGTTAACGTAGGCGACAAGGTGGCTGCTGGTCAGACCTTGGTGGTACTCGAGGCTATGAAGATGGAGAATAATATCGACGCTGACCGTGCAGGTGTTGTCAAGGCTATCAACGTACAGCAGGGCGCAACTGTAATGGAGGGCGATAACCTAATCACCATTGAGTAGTATGTTTAGTTTGCTTCAGACAAATTTCGCGCTGGAGAGTATCGAGAAGTTCTTCTCGTCGATGGGCTTTGTTGCCCTCTTCGAGGGTATGGGCTGGCAGAATCTCATCATGATTCTGATTGCCTTCTTCCTGCTCTACCTTGCCATTAAGAAGGAGTACGAGCCTATGCTGATGATGACCATCGCATTTGGTATGCTCCTTACGAACCTCCCCGGTGCAGGCCTCTTCCACGAGGAGCTGTTTGCCGGTGGTCAGGTGCACTGGGATATTTTCGGCGCACACGACCCCAACCTGCCCACTCCGGGCCTTTTGGACTACCTCTATCTGGGCGTTAAGCTCGGCATTTATCCCTGTTTGATTTTCGTGGGTGTAGGTGCAATGACCGACTTCGGTCCGCTGATTGCTAACCCCAAGAGCTTCTTGCTGGGTGCTGCTGCTCAGATTGGTATCTTCGTTACCTTTATCGGTGCTTTTGCTCTGGGCTTCACCCCCGAGCAGTCGGGTTCGATTGGTATTATCGGTGGTGCTGATGGTCCTACTGCAATCTTCCTTACCTCGAAGCTCTCGCCCGAGTTGCTTGGTCCTATCGCGGTTGCAGCATACTCCTATATGGCACTTGTTCCCGTTATCCAGCCTCCTATTATGCGTATGCTCACCACCAAGGAGGAGCGTAAGATTAAGATGTCGCAGTTGCGTCCCGTATCGAAGAAGGAGAAGATCCTCTTCCCCATCGTTATCGCAGCTATCATCTCGCTCTTGCTGCCCGATGCAGCTCCTCTGATTGGTAGCCTTATGCTCGGTAACCTGATGAAGGAGTGTGGTGTGGTTGACCGTCTTTCGAAGACCGTTCAGAACGAGTTGATGAACATCGTTGTTATCTTCCTCGGTCTGACCGTTGGTGCTACCGCTACTGCTGACACCTTCCTCAGCCTCAATACCATCAAGATTATGGTTATGGGTGTTGTTGCATTCGGTGTGGCTTCGGCTTGTGGCGTGCTGTTCGCGAAGTTGATGAACCTCTTCCTCAAGGATGGCAACAAGATTAACCCGCTCATTGGCTCTGCCGGTGTATCGGCAGTACCTATGGCTGCTCGTGTTTCGCAGAAGGAGGGTCAGAGAGAGGATCCCTCGAACTTCCTTCTCATGCACGCTATGGGTCCCAACGTAGCAGGTGTGGTAGGTTCGGCCGTTGCTGCCGGTCTGCTGCTTGCATTCCTCGGATAGTAGGGTGGTAATACCTATTTATATATAGGGTTGTACAACCTTCGGGTTGCTACAACCCTATATATTTTCTATACCACGACCAAAACCGCAAAAAACCACAAAAATCTCGCTTCTACAAAAACACAAAACCTCTTTCGTGGAGATTGATTTTCAATAACTTAACAAAATCGAAGAATTTTTTTCATCAACTTTCTTGCACGATAAAAAAAATAGTTGTACTTTTGCGCACCATTTCTGATGAAGAAGTGGTAGGATTACAGTAAAATTAAGTATTAACTAAAAACTAAAAAAAGTGTATTCATTAAGCCACAAGACTACCGCGGCGACTCCGGCTACCATCCAGAAGGAGTGGTACGTAATCGACGCTACCGACGAGGTATTGGGACGCCTTGCATCGCAGGTTGCAAAGATTCTGCGCGGCAAGAACAAGCCTAGCTTCACCCCTCACGCTGACTGCGGTGACTATGTTATCGTAATCAACGCTGACAAGGTTAAGCTCACAGGCAAGAAGTTGACTGACAAGGAGTATGTTCGCTACACCGGTCACCCCGGCGGTCAGCGTTTCGCAACTCCCGAGGACTACCTGCACCGCAAGCCTACCTTCTTGGTTGAGCATGCAGTAAAGGGTATGCTCCCCAAGACTCGTCTGGGCGAGGCTATTATCAAGAACCTTAAGGTATATGCAGGTGCTGAGCATCCTCACACTGCACAGAACCCCAAGGCAATTAAGTTGAACGAGATTAAGTAAGAGAGAAGATTATGGAAGTTATCAATACCGTAGGTCGCCGTAAGGCCGCTGTGGCTCGTGTATTCCTCAAGCCCGGCAATGGTCAGATTACCATTAACCACAAAGCTCTCGACGTATATTTCCCCCTCGAGATTCTCCGTTATGAGGTTAAGCAGCCCCTGCTTGTAACCAACACTTTGGAGCAGTTTGATGTAACCATCAACCTCGATGGCGGTGGTATTAAGGGTCAGGCTGAGGCAGCTCGTCTCGGTATCGCCCGCGCTCTTTGCGAGGTAAATGCAGAGGAGTATCGTTCGGTTCTTAAGAAGAACGGCTTCCTGATGCGTGATCCCCGTGAGGTTGAGCGTAAGAAGCCCGGTCAGCCCGGCGCACGTCGCAAGTTCCAGTTCTCGAAGCGTTAATATATTTATCGCCCAAGCGAACTTTTTATTGCGACAAAAAAGGCATCGTAGGTTTCAAATCGGCGAGACTGCCCCAAGGGTACTACACGCAGGTTGCCTAAGGTGCGAAAACCTGAAAGACCGACCACAAATGTCGCTACTTGCAGGTTGAAGTAAACTTAAATTAAAAACAAAGAAAAAAAGAATTGACTATGTCACGTACAAATTTTGAAACTTTATTGGAGGCTGGCGCACACTTTGGTCACCTGAAGCGCAAGTGGAACCCCAAAATGGCTCCTTATATCTTCATGGAGAAGAACGGTATCCACATCATCGACCTTCACAAGACTGTAATTAAGCTCGACGAGGCTGCTGCTGCTATCAAGCAGATTGCAAAGAGCGGTCGCCGCGTACTCTTCGTAGCTACCAAGAAGCAGGCTAAGGATATTGTTGCCGAGAAGGTAGGTGCAATCGGTATGCCTTATGTAACTGAGCGTTGGGCAGGTGGTATGCTCACCAACTTCCCCACCATCCGTAAGGCAGTTAAGAAGATGGCTACTATCGACAAGATGACTCAGGATGGCACTTTCGACAACTTCTCAAAGCGCGAGAAGCTCCAGATTGAGCGTCAGCGTGCTAAGCTCGAGAAGAACCTCGGTTCGATTGCCGACCTTACCCGTCTGCCCGCTGCTCTCTTCGTTATCGACGTTCAGAAGGAGGCTAATGCCGTTAAGGAGGCTAAGCGTCTGAGCATCCCCGTATTTGCAATGGTTGATACTTGCTGTGATCCCACCGATATCGATTATGTAATCCCTGCAAATGACGATGCTGCTAAGTCGATTGCCGTAGTTCTCGACACTATGTGTGCTGCTATCAACGAGGGTGTTGAGGAGCGCAAGCTCGAGAAGGAGAAGGAGGCTAAGGAGAATGAGGATCCGGAGCCCCCCGTAAAGCAGGCTCAGCCCCGCATCAAGTCGGCTGTAAAGGCTTCGGTTGACGCTGAGGAGGCTAAGGTTGCTGAGGTAGTAGCTGCAACCGAGCAGGCTGCCGAGTAAGTTTCAAAAACAAAAACACCTTTGGGGGTCCGCAGGTTGCTCGGGCGCGGATTTCACCGCCGAGATGGCGCGTGCGGTCCCCCATTTTTTACAACGAATAACAATAACAAAAAATATTAAGACTATGGAAATCAAAGCAGCTGACGTAATGAAGCTCCGCAAGATGACCGGTGCAGGTATGATGGATTGCAAGAAGGCGCTCATCGAGGCTGAGGGCGACTTCGCACGCGCACAGGATATCATCCGCGAGAAGGGTAAGCTCATCGTAGCTAAGCGTGCTGACCGCACCGCTACCGAGGGCGTTGTAGTAACCAAGATTGTTGAGGGCAAGGCTTACATCTTGTGCTTGGCTTGCGAGACCGACTTCGTAGCTCAGAATGTTGAGTTCTCGGCTTCGGCTAACGCTATGCTCGAGGTTGCTGTTGCAGCTGATGCAGCTGACACCGCTGCTCTTCTTGCTACCAAGAACGCTGAGGGTGTAACCGTTGAGGAGATGGTTACCGAGAAGTCGGGTCAGACCGGTGAGAAGTGCGAGTTGGCTTACTATGCTCGTATCGAGGCTCCCTACTGCCACGCTTACGTACACTTCAACAAGAAGCTCGGCACCATCCTTGGCTTCAATAAGGCTATCTCGGAGGAGGTTGCTCACACCGTAGCTATGCAGGCTACCGCAATGGCTCCTATCTCGATTGACGTTGACGACTGCCCCGCAGAGACCGTTGACCACGAGCGTAAGATTGCTATCGAGGCTATGAAGCAGGATCCTAAGAACGCTAACAAGCCCGACGCTATCCTCGAGAAGATTGCTGAGGGTAAGATGCGTAAGTTCTTCGAGGAGAATACCCTCTTGAACCAGTGCGTAGTTGGCGAGAAGGAGACCATCCGCGAGTTCATCCAGAAGGCTGACAAGGAGGCTACCGTTATCGCTTACAAGCGTTTCGCTTTGGAGGCATAATTTACCCCCAAAAAAGTCAAAGAGCTGTTCGACCAATAGGTTGGACAGCTCTTTACATTTTTTATAATCCTGAGAAAAAAAATAAATCTTGAGAAACGGACCTTAAATTTATAATTGTTTCTTATCTTTGTAGTATGATTGGAAATGAAGAGACTTTAGTTCAGGATTTGAACTTGCGTAAGAGCTACGACGTGATTGTGGTAGGTGCCGGTGCAGCAGGTATGATGGCGGCAGGTACGGCTGCCCGAAATGGCAAGCGAGTACTCCTTTTGGAGAAGATGGAGAAGTCGGGTAGAAAGGTCCGTATCTCGGGTAAGGGTCGCTGTAATGTGACCAATGCGCGTCCTCCCGAGGAGTTTTTGCAGCACGTTCGCACTAATGCCGACTTCTTCGAGGTGGCATTTGCCGAGTTTAACAACAAAGCTGCTATACGCTTCTTCGAGCGTCAGGGCGTGAAACTCGATATCGAGCGTGGCGAAAGAGTCTTTCCGAAGAGCGGTAAGGCATGGGATATAGCCAACGCTATGTTGGACTATTGTGTCGATAACGGCGTAAAGATTGAGTATAACTGCCGCGTTCAGGAGGTTATGGCATCGCGTGGCAAGGTCTATGGCGTGAAATATATCAACAAGCGCGGATTCCCGCGCCACGAGGAGGCTGAAAACGTTATTATCTGTACTGGTGGTGTGAGCTATCCTCGCACAGGCTCAACGGGCGATGGCTACCTCTTTGCTGCCGACCTTGGTCACACAATCGAACCCGTAAGACCATCACTCACTCCCCTCAAGAGTTCACATCCGCAGCTAAAGTTTATGGACCGCCTTTTGCTTCGCAACGTGCGCGTACAGCTCTTTGTAGATGGCGAACCCATCAGAGAGGAGTTTGGCGAAATTGGATTCTCGGAGCGAGGTATCGAGGGTGCTGTGGCACTCAGAGTGAGTCGCGAGGCTGTCGATGCTCTTATCGACCAAAAGCGCGTGAAGCTGACCGTTGACCTCAAGCCCGGACTTACCGAGCAGATGCTCCGCGACCGCATAAACCGCGATATTGCCGAGATGCAGGGCGACGAGTTCTTCTCGGAACTTCTGCGCAAGTTGGTTCCAAAGCCTCTCATTATGCCCATTGCCAACGAGTTGGATATTCACTCGAAGAACTATATTCGCAAGATTACCGACTCGGAGAAGGAGCGACTAGTCAAGCTGCTCAAGGGTTTTGTATTCCCCATTACGGATTATGCTCCCTTCGACTTTGCGGTGGTTACTGCCGGCGGTGTGAAGTGCGATGAGGTGAATAAATATACTATGGAGTCGCTCAAGGTGAAGGGCCTCTACTTCGCAGGCGAGGTCCTCGACCTTGATGCCAACACCGGTGGTTATAATCTTCAGATTGCCTTCTCGACAGGTCGATTGGCAGGAATGCTTAAGAAATAGAAGCTGAAATGAAACGTTCGGGGCGCACAATAAAACAGAGACTCTACGGGTTGAAACTTCTGCCCGACAGGATAAGTCGTGTGCGCTATTTCAGAGGTCACGGAGTACACTCTCCTTACGTGTATAACATTGTACGTCAAGTGTTTATGAAGTCCGTGTTAAACTCCGACAATCCGACGCTGTATCTTAAGCTCACACAGATTGGAGTATCGAAAAAAGCTGCCATACAACTTCAAAACCTGATGGTGCATTGCGAATATCAGAGCTGGGCCATTGATGACGAGGAATCGACTGCCGACATTATTTTGCTCACTCCGCAGACAGACCCCGAGACCACACTCAAAGTTTTGGAGCAGGCATCCAAAGATGGTCGCACGGTAGTTATTCTGAGTCCAGCTTTGGAGCGCAGAAGAGACAAGTTGTGTGGTGAGATTATCGCTTCACATCGCTCAACAACCATCGACAATAGAGCATACCTGATTGTTTTCAACAACCACCTACCGAAACAACATTTTAGATTATGAAGATATACACTAAGGGAGGAGATAACGGTACCACATCGCTCATCGGTGGCGAGAGAGTCAAGAAGTGCGACCTAAGAGTCGAGGCCTATGGCTCGGTTGACGAGTTGATGGCATTTGTTGCACTGCTGAGCGACAAGCTGCGTGGCGACGAAAAGGTCGGGGAGTTCTCCTCGCAACTCGACAAGATAAACTCTCGTCTGATGAGCGTATCGGCACTCTTTGCCATAGGTAAGGGAGGCGAGGATAAGGTCAAGCCTTTGGAGCCAAGTGCTGCACTGGAGCTTGAAGAGGCAATCGATAGTATGCAGTCGAAGCTGCCACAAATCACCAAATTTACGATTCCGGGGGGCGACGTGAGATTGTCGCTGGCTCACGTTTGTCGTACGGTCTGTCGCCGCTCGGAGCGCGCCGCACTCAGGGCTGCCGAGGAGCATAAAATCGATAGCGAGGCGTTGAGATTTCTGAATCGTCTCTCGGACTATCTCTACTCGTTGGGACGTACAATTACCGAGCGACTGAAGGTTGAGGAAATTTTATGGATTCCTTAAGATTTGCAATAGGTTAAGTAAAAGAAGGCTAATTTTTTGGTTATTAGGATTTTTTACATATCTTTGCGCGATTTTCAGAGAATATGTGGCTCGAGCCATAATGCCCGAGTTAAGTTGTACCTAAAAACCAAATTATAGAATATGTATTGGACACTTGAACTTGCATCTAAATTGGAGGATGCTCCTTGGCCCGCAACCAAAGAAGAGCTTATCGACTATGCTATCCGCTCGGGTGCGCCCCTTGAGGTATTAGAGAATCTTCAAGAGATTGAGGATGAGGGCGATATCTACGAGTCGATTGAGGACATTTGGCCCGACTATCCTTCGAAGGATGACTTCTTCTTTAACGAGGAGGAGTACTAAAACAGATTGACTTCAGACAATTTAGGACCTTGATTTTATATGAATCGAGGTCTTTCTTTTTGGAATAAAATCGCTATCTTTGTGTCACAATGAAAGATTTCGCTGCCATAGATTTCGAAACAGCAAACACCAATCGCTCGAGCATCTGCTCGGTTGGTGTGGTGATTGTCCGTGGCGGTGTGGTACAAGAGAGTATCTATAAGCTCGTTCGCCCCACTCCCAACTTCTACTCCTACATCTGTACTCAGGTTCACGGACTCAGCAATTGCGACACGTGCAACGCCCCAACATTTCCCGAGGTATGGCGGTGGATTGCCCCCAAAATAGTCGGATTGCCACTCGTTGCCCATAATGCACCATTCGACAAAGGATGCCTGAAAGCCGTACACGAACACTACGAAATGGAGTATCCCGATTATGAATTTTTCGACACACTGAGAGCCTCGCGCCAGAAATTCGGCAAACAACTTCCAAACCACCAACTGCATACCGTAGCTGCCGCTTGTGGCTACGACCTTAAGGCTCACCACAACGCTCTTGCCGATGCCGAAGCGTGTGCTACCATAGCATTGAAAATTCTATAATTATAAGTTGGCAACAGAATAAATATGGAAATATTTTGGTTTTATAGCCAAAAATTCATACATTTGCAACGCTTTTAGGCGGTCGCCCGGATGGTGGAATAGGTAGACACGCCGGACTTAAAATCCTGTGGACAGAAATGTCCGTGCCGGTTCGATCCCGGCTCCGGGTACGAAAAGAAAGGCTAATTACTTAATTAACAGGTAGTTAGCCTTTCTTATTTCTTGTTATTGGCAACCCAGCGGCAACCTAAACAAAAAAACGGCATCGAGGAGGTTTCCTTGATACCGCTTTTGCGTTAGTGATAATCGGTTTTGCACTCGATTACACGACAAATATAGGTAATTTTTCCTTTCCGAGCAACTCTTTCCTGATAAATAGTTGCAGAAAACACCTCCGAAACACGCCTCATACAGCCATAACACCTTATTACACAAGGGCATCGGGGGTATTTGAGTCGGATGGTTGTGTGTGGAGGTAGTGCCACCCGAAAAATTTTTTTTATTGCTTTTTGAACACCTCTGGAAAGAATGAGAGGAAACATAGTATCGCAAGAATCCACCAACTGACGACCTCAACGATAAACCATATCAACAGAATAAAGGCAGCAATACCGCCCCATATCTTTGCTATCGTAATAAGTCTATCCTTGATAGAGTCTTTACGCATCGAATACCATACAAGGATGGTTACTCCAAGAATTATAACAAGGAATAAAATTATTGTTATATCCATACGCTAATCATCTAATTCGATTTGATTTCCAAATGTTCGTTGATAGTCGGCAGGAGATAGCACCGTGTCCCAACCACCAACTGGATTATTTCCGTGTCGATCTATACCTATATAGTTTAATGAAGAATCCTCGTAGCGTTTGAACTTGTAGATGGCATCGTTCATCAGTGCCGAGTTGAACACATCGAGCGAAACGAGCAGTTCAAAGTCTTTTACCGATAAACCAGTTACCTTTTTGAATAGACCAGGCTCCAACTGCGTGATTACATCTTTTAGGCTACGCTCTCGGTAGTCGGTTAGATACATAAAGACGGGTACACGGGTCGCAAACTTAATCAACTTCTCCTGTATCTGCTTGCGTAGGCTCTTGTACTCCTTCTCCTCCTCGGTCAGCTCCTTCTTCTTCTCTCTGGACATATCCTCATCCGAGGTCTCCTTCTTTGCCTTCTTGACCTTTTCCGACTTGTTGATGATGGTCTCGATGTCCTGGTTGAGGTTGCGGAAGCCCTCGATGCTCATCAGTGCTGCCATAGCCTCGGCATTGCCCATCAGTCGGCGCAGTGTCTCGTTATCGACATTGACCAGCAAGGCACTCTCCCAGCGGCGTGCAAGCAGGGTCGCCGATGTGCCGCTCATCGCTATATCGAGGATGCCAGCGGCATCTATCTGCTTCATCGAGCTGCCATCGTACGCCAGCACAGGCAGGAAGTTGATAAACTCCTCAACCTTCTTTTCGGGGTTGCTCTCCTCGACATTGAGTCGGCAACTATAATCGGCAATCTGCCTCAACGCTCGGTTCGGTGCAAAGTCGAATACATAGCACTCCTCTTTCAATATATCGACCTGGTTTGGCGATAGCCCATCGGCATTACGCACCGTCCACGGGGTCTGCACTCGGAACGCCGCCTGGAAATAGGTCTCTGGGCTTGATGAATTGCGGAGCATAAAGATACCCGACCAGGGCTTCACCGATACGCCCGTAGTAAGTTTGCCGCACGAGAGCGTGATGCTCTTTGTCTCCATTGGGTTGCCCATCGCTTTCAGTACGGGAGGAAGTGCCTCAACACCGATTCCTGCTCTTGTTCCCGCCGCCAATACCACATTGTAGTCGTGGTAGAACTTGTTTTGTCGCTCGGCGAGCAGATTGCGCATCGCATAGCACGATGCCACCGATGGCAAGAACCAAAATGTGTGGGTCAGTGATGCCAGGAGCGGTGCGTGCGAAAACGGCATCGGTGGTCGCTGTTTGCCTAATTTAAGGTCAGAAACGATGTTCTCGGTATATGCTCCACGAATAAGGTCTAACCATTTTTGCACTTCGTCCTCATAGACAAAGCGGGCATTGTCGCCCTCGCCCTCTGCCGAGAAGAATATGTTTAGGTCGAACTCGTTGAACTCACCCTGCGATGCGACCATCTGCAATTCATCGGGGAGTTGGTAGGTCATCATCACCATTCGGGGCAGTGCAGCATAGGGGTTGTCGCCATTGGCGGTGTCCCACTCGGCTTTTGCTCGTTGCTCATCGGAGTATGTCCAGTTGAAGATTTGCTCCTCGATAAACTCGCCAGAGTTGATGGCACGGAACGGCGTACCAGAGAGGTAGAGGTATGCACCCGTGGTGATGGGCATATCACCCTCGTCGAAGTAGTCCATACCCTCACCCTGGGCGTACGCTTGCTCACGCTTGTCCTCGTTCTCAAAGAGGTCTTTGGCGTTGTCTCGCCACGCTCCGTAGTGGTATTCATCGAGTATTACGCAATCCCAATTTATGGCGTGTACCCACTCGTTATGAGCCTTTATGCCTCCTGCCTTACTTTTGCCGAGATAATCTTGGAACGAGCCAAAGCAAACAATCGGCTTGTCGTGGTCGGCAGTGTCGTATGTCAGCTCCGATGTGCGAGATATAAATTGCCACCCCTCAAAGTCGATGTGTGTGCGGAGGTCATCTTCCCACGCACTCTGCACTGCGGGTTTGAATGTCAGTACCAACAGTCGTTTCCAACCCATCGTCTTTGCTAATTGATAGGCGGCAAAGGTTTTGCCGAAACGCATCTTGCAATTCCATAGAAAGTGTGGTGTGCGACCATTGTTCTCGGCTCGGTAGGCTCGGAAGTAGTGGCTTGTTTTCTCTACTGCCTTTACTTGTTCGGGTCGCATAGCAAATGTTTCGGTACGGTTGAGATTTACCTCTCTGCGCTCTCTTAAAGCTCGTACCGCAGCCTTTACCTCCTTTACTCCACAACGAAACCACTCGCCACCGCACCACTCAACGCCCATAGACTTTAATACTCGGTGTACATCGTGGTCGATAAACGATGTTCCATCGCTACGCATTGCCGATTCTTCAAAGCGAATTATATATGGTATTGTTCCTTTGGGTCGCTCGGTTGGGTATTGTTGTCTGGTGCGTTCTTGTGCCGTCTTTGCCGTATATCCTACTTTAAGCATACCTGCATATTGCGGATTAGTATCCTCATAGGCATAAATCATAGGATTTGCCTCTATTCGGTGTGGAAAGAATTGCTGTGCCATAATTCAAACTTATTTATTCCATTGGGCGAATCATTGATTCAATAAAGGCAATTTCATCTTCGGTTAATCCGTACTTGGCATACAGTTTCTCGTCAGTCCACGACTCATTGAAGTCTTGTATCGGGACTAATGAGTAAACTCCTCGTGCTGCATTTTGTGTATTCTTTTTATACAATACGAAGAATCTAAAAAAGCGAGTTTTGATATAGCTTATTAAATTCTCGGCTTGTTCTTTGTTGTCGTAAGTGCCTAATACCAGATAGGTCTCGGTACAACAAGTTAAAGGTTCTCCGATAAAAGGTTTACCTAATACCAAATATGGGAAAGCCCCTCGCTCTCCGTACGCTTTGGCAATAAACACTTTGTACTTATCCACCCAATGATTGTTTTGACGAACCAGATGTCTTGATATATGTCCATTCTTTGGATATGCATAAACAAGAACTCCCTTGTCCAAAGATGTGTCGGGGGTAATATCTCCAAATGGCTTTCTTGCGCTTATAGCACTTTCAATGCTAACAAAATCCTTACTATGTACTTTGTTAAGGATAGAAACAGACTCATTAAAACGGATAAAGGTATCACATCCTTTCTCCAAAAGAGGTCTGGTCAAAATGGTTCGCTCTCCTTGTTTAATGGATGTTACTTTACATAGTCCCGATTTGTCCCTATCCCATAAAAAGTAACAGACTCCTCCTGATAAATCCACTCCTGGGAAGCACTCTGTTGAATCAAAGTAATCTATAAGATGGCTAATATGATTATCGTTGAGCATACTATCTCTAAATTCATCCAAACCTTTACCTCCCGAATACCAACGAGCGGGAATAATCATTGATAAGAATCTTGGTTTGAGTTTTTTTGCTTGCTCAACAAATTTATGGTACAGAGGTATTGCGCTTGAACCGCTACCACTGCCATCGTTTAACTGATACGGTGGGTTGCCTATAATAACATCAAATTTCATATTGGGATATAGTTTCTTTGGGTTATCGGTATGGATAAATCGGTAGGCGTGAGACTCCAACTCTCCGCCTCGGTCATAGACCTCCTGGCTCGCTCCGCAATAGATACAACGCCCGTTCTGCCAGGTGTGCGCCGTAGGCTCGTAGCGGATATTGCCCTGCTCATCATCAAAGGCGGTACAGACCGAATAACGACCGTTGGCATACTTCGAGCAATAGACCGAGCGGCGGGACATCAGGGCAGTCAGTTCGGTAATGGCGAGACCGTAGAGTTGTTTGCCGAAGATATGGTCGGCACGCTGCTGAACATCGGGGATTTGCTCCGCCAAACCCTCCATCAATCGCTTGGCAATCTCACGCAGAAATACGCCCGTCTTGCTTACGGGGTCGAGGAAACGAGCATCGGGGTTGCTCCACAACTCGGCGGGGAGCATATCGAGCATCTTGTTTACCACAGCGGGTGGTGTAAAGACCTCGTCGTTGCTCAAATTGGCAAGACAGGTCAGCACATCGGGGTTATAGTTTTGCGTTCTCATCGGCTCCGAGTTTTAAGAAATGGGTTACTGGGTAATCCGCAACGGGAGTTGGTATAAATACCTGTTCTCCTAAGTCGGAAAATAGATTTGGCACATCGAGAGGTTGGCTTTGGAGTAGGTTTGCCATAGTGTAATCTCGGCGTTTGAACATTCCACCTCCCGTATCGCTCCACTCGGCAAAGACGATAGGTAGTTTGCTCTGGTCGGGCAGTTCGAGAGTTAAGGCATCGCCCCATAGGATATTGAGCGATAGAATATATCGCACCGCACGACAGCACTCCTCTTTTGTGTTCTTTGGGAAGTTTGTGGTATATTCAGCGTAGAAAATTTCGTATAGATTTTGGCGACAAAGAGCCACATTATCGGCGAGGATGTCAATACCATATAGGCTACTTACGGCGAGCGTGGCATATCGCTCCCACTCGTTTTGTGCCTTACGATAGCGGTTTGTTACAACGGAGAGTTTACGGCGCAGTATCTCAACGAGAAAAGCACCTTGACCACACGCTGGCTCCAAGAATCGGGATTCGATGCGTTCTGTTTCTCCCTTGACAAGGTCGCACATCGCTTTTACCTCCCTCTCGGCGGTAAATACCTCGCCGTGGTCGGCAACACGCTTGCGTGAAACTATTTGTGATGTTTGTGGCTTGGTTGGCATAGGCTTCGGATTGCGAGCCTATGTCTTATGATAGATAAACAAAAAGGGCGTGATACCGTTCTTTGGTTGCTTATCCGATTCTGCGGGCTCGCCAAAGCCTTGTACACAGATAAGCACGAACGGTTCACGCCCATTGAACGCGAACCCTCGCAACTTACTCTCGTGTACTTCTATAAATTTGGCGATTTGCAGAATCGAGAATAAGAGCAATAAGCTCAAATTTTACTTACTATTTATATATATCCTATATCTGTTTCTTAATCATCATTTTTTATAGTTCCGAGAGCAAAGATAGTAAAAATATCTCAAACGATTTTCTAATCTACGAAAAAAGCGACCCCCGAAAGAGTCGCCAACATAAACATAACAATTAAAAAAAGAAT
>CAZFQU010000050.1:0-14673 GCA_964521245.1 uncultured Alistipes sp.
TGAGACTAAAGCTACACCTCCCGCAGCCGAAACTCAAAGCCAGCGAGCAGCAGAACCTAAGCGTGAGCGTAAAGAAAGGGGCGAAAGAGGCAACAGGCATCAGCACAACCGCCACGAGCCAAAGCACCAGAGCGGTGATGATACATCTGCCAACTCGACCCAACAGTCTGAGGCTCAAAGCGGCGAAGTTGCGGAACATGGTAACCGACACCCGCGCAACCGACGACAAGGCTTCCGTCGTCCAAAGGGCGAAAACCACGACAAGAGCGAGAGAAACGACAAAGGCGAGAGAGGTGAAAAAAGAGAGCATCATCAGTCGGAGAAAAAACCTCAATAGTTAAGCGATAGTATGAGACTCACCGAGGCGACAACAGGTTTAGTGCGAAGGCTCATTATATGTGCCTTCGCTTGCTCTTTGGCGGGCTGCTTTCAGCCCACCCAAGCCGTTATGACCGATGTTGACCTCTACGGATGGAATCAGAGTGCCATAATCAACACCGAGAATGGCGACACAACCACCCTCCGCGACATAAACATCGTAATACGCGCCAACCGCAACTTCAGGCTTGACACGTTGAAACTCAAAGTCAGAGTCTTAAGACCCGACCTATCGTACTTCGACGAGCAAATATCACTACCTATTCAACACGCTCATCGACCAGCATCACTCAGACTCATTGACGAGATACCCTACCGCCACAATGTGGTCTTTAATATGATGGGCAACTACTGCTTTACGCTCAAGCCTCAGGGAGTAGTCACCGGCATAGAGTCGGTAGGCATAAACATCATCAAAAGCGAGCAGGCAGAGCCTACGTCGCCACTGACAACCAAAGAAGAGTAACTAACCGAAAAGAGATTACAGCAATGGGAAAAGATAAATTACGTCGCTTCGCGGAAAACCTAACCTTCAAATGTTTCGTACAGCCTGAATTTGAGGAGATATTTCACAAGGAGCATCCGCTCAAGGGTCGTTGGAAGGAGGATTTTTTCCACAACTCAAACCCCATAGTTTTGGAGCTTGGGTGTGGTAAGGGTGAATATACCGTAGCCCTTGCACGTCGCAACCCCGATATGAACTTCATAGGTGTCGACATCAAGGGTGCCAGAATGTGGCGCGGAGCTAAGAGCGTGACCGAGGAGGGTATCACCAATGCCGGATTCCTGCGTACACGCATCGAGTTTATCGATTCATTCTTTGCCGAGGGTGAAATTTCTCAAATTTGGATTACGTTCCCCGACCCCCAGCTCAAGACTCGTCGCTCAAAGAAACGTCTTACCGCCCCCTACTTCTTGGAGCAATATGCACGTATGCTCTCCGATGATGGCGTGATTCACCTCAAGACCGATTCTCAGCACCTCTACAACTACACTCAGGCAGTTATCGACCACTTCTCGCTCAAGCGCATAGTGGCAAATAACGACATCTACGGCACCGGCTACGCCGACGAGCGTCTGTCGGTAAAGACTGCCTACGAGATGATGTTCCTCGACAGAGGGCTGCCAATCACCTATACCCAATTCTCACTCAACTCAAAGAGTCAATTCCCGTGGTTCGATTGGGAGGGCGACGATGTATTGGAGAAAGATAACGAAGAGGAGCGCAAGTAACTAAGCGAGGGGGCAAAACCGGCGATAAGCGACTCCAAGGAGCAGATATGAGCCATATCCCACAACTGCGCCGAGCATAAGACCATAGAGAATATCTAATGGGAAATGGTATGCAAGATAGATTCTCGAGTAGCATACCAACACAACCCACACAACAGCCACTACGCTAAACCACCTTTTTCTCAGTAGCAGAGCCGAGAGCAATGCTACGGAGCAGGTGGTTGCGGCGTGTGCCGACACCGAGCCATATCGCCCACCCTGCTTAACTACGTGAACAAGGCCCTCAAGTTCGGAGGTGTACATAGGTCTGAGTCTTACGTCAAAATCAGGAAGCAACCACTTCAGAGGTCCCGTATGTTTGAAAATTCCCGCGACAATATCGGTCAACACCACACCCAACACTGCGGCTAAGATGAAGAATAAGAGTCCTTTATGACCAACCTTACGCCACACAAGCCACAAAATCAGAAGATAGAGAGGCACCCACGTCAATTTGCCCGACAAGAGCAACATCATTCTATCAACTATCTGGCCACCATCGAAATTGAGCCACAAAAAGAGGTTATGGTCACAAGTAGTATTCATTATTTTAGGGTGTTAGAATTGGAAATAAATAAACGGCTGGATATCACTCGACTTAATCTGCATCACACACCATACCACAACAGCCACAACCAGAATTTGAAGCACCAATGGCATACGCGAAATGAGAGATTTGAAACCCTCGTCGGCACGTGGCGGCATAATATGGAGCAGATAGCCCGCAACCATCAGCAGCAGAACGGGCAGATAGCCCTCGACGATTTGGGGCAGCAGCGAGATATCGAACGAATTGAATATCTGGTAGAGCATAAGTTCGACACACTGCATCGACTCTGCCCTAAAGAGCAACCATCCTAAGCAGACCACGTGGAAGGTAAAAATCATACCCAACACCCTCCACAAAGGTTTCATATCCTTGCCCAAAGTCTTGCTGCCGGGTACTACTGCTAACCACAATTTATGGAGCGCGAGGGCTACTCCGTGGAGCGCACCCCAAAGGACAAAACGCAGTGCTGCACCATGCCACAATCCACCCAACACCATAGTAATCAGCAGGTTGATATAAGTTCTGAACCGACCATTTCTATTACCGCCAAGCGATATGTAGAGGTAGTCTCTGAGCCACGAAGAGAGGGATATGTGCCATCTGCGCCAAAACTCGGTAATAGTAGCCGAGCGATAGGGAGCATCGAAGTTTTTGGGGAACTTAAAGCCCATCATAAGGGCTATACCGATTGCCATATCCGAATAGCCCGAAAAGTCACAATAGATTTGGAGCGCATAGCCATAGATACCCATTAGGCACTCCGCACCCGAGTAGAGCAGGGGTTCGTCAAAGACTCTATCGACAAAGTTCAGAGATATGTAGTCCGAGATTATCGCTTTTTTGACCAGACCGGTGATAATGAGTGTAATGGCAGTACCCCACATCTGAGGAGTCACCACTATCGGATTTTGGCGAATCTGAGGTATGAAGTCGCGAGCACGAACAATAGGTCCTGCCACCAATTGAGGGAAGAACGAGAGGTAGAAGCAGAAATCTATCCACCTATCCAGAGGTTTTAGCTCACCACGATAGACATCTATCGTATAGCTCATCGACTGAAATACGAAGAAGGAGATACCTACCGGCAGGAATATGTTTTGAAACTCCAGAAAGTCACTTCCCGTAAGATTTTGCAGAGTCTCGATAAAGAAGTTGGTGTACTTGAAGTAGCCCAACATACCGAGGTTGATAATCACACTCAGAGCTACCCACAATCGCTTTCCGACACCAGACTTTGCCCGATGTATAAGGTGCGAAATAAGAAAGTCGGAGACCGACACAAAGAGTAGTATAAGGAAATATATTCCGCTCGATTTGTAGTAGAAATAGAGCGAGAATGCTATCACGTAGAGAATTCTGGGTGTGGGGGCATTGCGCAGCAATGTGTAGATGGCCATAAAGCCCACAAAGAGAAAGAGAAATATTCCACTACTGAATATCATAGGCTGAGTGGCATCGTAGCTAAGCAACGATGCCACCTTCTCTAACAGCTCATCCAACGGTAATAGCTCCATCTCTTACTCCATGTATAGTGGGTCGGAGAGATTAAACAGCGACTCGTCTATCGAGCCATGCTGCAAAATAGGCTCCATCTGCTCACGTTCGATGCGTCTTGCACGCTCCTCGCACCATGTTCGGTGAACTCCAAGGAGCAGAGCATCGAAGAGCGAATGGGCTATCTGCCTACCTCCTCCATAGTTAATGTGGACATAATCCTTACCTGCCCAACCATTGCGCACAAAGGCTGACATTCCCCCCTTGGCAGCCATGGCATCGCTCGTTGCCCAGAATGCTGCACCCTGATTCACGGCCGCTTCTCTCTGCCACTTGACCATCGACCCAAGCGAGTTCATCGGGGCAAAACCATCTTCGCCCTTAACCCAGCGCTCACTCACGCCCATAACAAGCACAGCTGCACCCGGGAAACATTGACGCACATACTCAATCATCTGCTCAATCTGCGCGCTATATTTCGAATAGCCATAGACACCCTGCTGCATAATGTTCAGGCCATACTGCAGAACGACCAAATCATAGGGACTATGGCTCTGAAGCTGAGCATTCAAAGCGGGCGATGACCAGAACATAGCTCTGCCATTATTCGAACGAACAGAGAAATTATCGACCACAATGCCCTCCTCACCAAAGAACTGCGCACCATAGCCCAAGAAGCCGGAAGCGCCATCTAAAACCTTAAGCGACAGCGATGTAATACCATCGTGATATATCTCAATCTGACGAAGCGATGAGTCGCCCTCGACCTCGAAAATCTTTACCAACGAGTCGTTGACCTTAACCTCGAGGCGACTCGGAGAGCTGCTCTTAAACCATATTTTTGCACCATCCGAGGAGCTTAAGCACTCACGAGCATCGGTTAGCTCCCAACGTGTCGATGCACCCTGCGAGGGAACGCTCACCCAACCCGTAACCATAAAGTTGCTCTTCACAGGCTCACTACACTTCTGGCTCTGCATAATATTATGAGTAGTCCACCCCTTCGATTGGGTCTTGATTGTTCGTCTGAAACCTGTCAGGGGCGAGTCCATAGGGGCAAAGCCGGGACCTAAACCTCCAAATTCGCGTTGCAAAGCCTCACGCAGGTCGGCTGTCAGAATATCTCCCTCAACAAAACTATCACCCATAAAGGCTACTCTTATGCTCTGAGCAGTAGCTATCTTCAGATAGAGCGAACGCATCGAGTTTGCGGATGTGGAGTCGTACTCCTCAATGGGTACATCACAACGCTCGCTGAGGCGAACCGTATCGAGCAACTTCGGGAGCTGTGACTCCTCGACGGGAGCCGCCATAGGTATCGACGAGGGGTCGATATCATCCTCCACCTCTTCGGGCTCATCAGGCTCAATGCCCGATGTGTACCACTTAAACACTCGTTGGGGAGCCTCTTCCGACTCTGAGACCATCTGCTCGCTGAGCGCAGCACTAATCTGCTCCCAATCAACCTCTGCCTCCTCGAACTCAGCCTCCAAAAGCAACGCTTCAGAATTGTCGCTGTCGGTTGTTGTAATCTCCGAAAGGATATTGGCACGCTTTAGCTGCACACCAAATAGCTCAACAGGCGGAATGAAACTCACTCCGCATAATATGAGGATAAGCCCCAACGTTGCGAAAAAGCCACGCGAGGTGTAATCTTTCTGTTTGGGTTTTTGTTCTTTATCAATCATTACGTCTTCCGCCAAGAATCAACATTACGTAGTAGAGAACCGAGGCCACAGCTCCCAAAGCCGCCACGAGATAGGTTCTTGCTGCCCAAGTGAGTGCCTGCTGAGCCTGCTCGACCTGCACACCACGCAGCGTTCCACTCGCCTGCAACCACTCCATTGCTCGATGCGAGGCGTTATACTCTACGGGCAGTGTCACCAGCGAAAATATAGCCGACATAGCAATAAGACCTACACCCGCCCAAGCCACTATCGAGTTGTTGGTCGATGCCATAATTATCAGTCCGATGATGATTACCCACTGCGCCGCACGCGAAGCAAACGAAACGATGGGTACGAGCTGCGAACGCAACACCAAGGGAGAGTAGGCACGTGCGTGCTGCACTGCGTGACCACATTCATGACAAGCCACTGCCAAAGCCGCAATAGAACGCGAAAAATAGACGCTATCGCTCAGATTTACAGTCTTGGTACGAGGGTCGAAGTGGTCGGTCAAATGACCTGAGACATGAGTGACCTTAACATCGAATATGCGATTCTCACGCAACATTTTCTCAGCAGCCTCGGCTCCTGTCATACCTCCGGGCGACATCACTTCGGAGTACTTCTTGAATACCGATTGCAGACGGGCCTGAACAATCCAACCCGCTATACCGATGATGATTATAAGCAGGAAATAACCCGAATTACCATAACCCATACCATAAAAGCCATTCGCAGCAGCGTCGTAGGCTTGAAGTAAATTTATCATAGTCTTATAATTTTTAGTTCGTTATCTTAACGAACAATTTTTGTGCTTAGTACCCTCACAATCTTTTTTTGATTTTAGAGGAGCAGATTCTGCGCATCGTGAAGAATAACGACGATGGGTAGTACTTTGACGTACGTCCCATTGTCGGGATTCGAGGGATGTGCGGAATATTCTCTACAACCTCAAGCAGCGCAACTTCTTTTTGATTTTAGAGGTGCAGATTTGTTCTTAAACGCAGGTCGAGACCGAGGGATAGTGTAGAAGCACAGCCCAAGGAAGCGAACAAGAGCAAGGACAAATATGCCCTATAAAATCGAAAAGAGCTATTTGCGGTATGTATAATACGCCCCCGCCTGACAAGTAGGCATAAGAACGATATCGTTAACGTTCATATGTGCGGGCAGCGAGAGCATCCACGCAATGGCCTCGGCAATATCTTCACCTTGGAGAGCATCCACGCCGTTATATACACCTGCTGCACGCTCCTTATCGCCGTGGAAACGCACCTCGGAGAACTCGGTCTCGACCATACCGGGACGCACCTCACCCACCTTGATACCAGCCTTGAGCAAGTCGGCACGCATAGCCTGCGAGATGGCGTGTACGGCATGCTTGGATGCACAATATACGGCACCATTCTCGTAAGGCTCGGTACCGGCAATCGAGCCGATATTGATGATATGGCCACCCTGACCCGCCTTAACCATAGCACTGCTGATGATGCGGGTTACATAGAGCAGACCCTTGACATTGGTGTCAATCATTGCGTTCCAATCGCGCGTATCGCCACAGTCGATATGCTCAAGACCGGCAGCCAGACCGGCGTTGTTGACCAGCACATCTACTCTGCCCAGTGGCTCGAGATTTGCTATACACTCCTGCTCGGAGCGCACATCAAAATTAAGGACAAGGCACTCGGCACCCTTTGCCTCAACCTCGGCACGAAGAGCCTCCAGACGCTCTTTACGTCTGCCTGTGATTATGATTTGGGTCTGAGGAGTAGCAAGGCGCAGGGCTGTTGCTCGACCTATTCCGGAGGTTGCTCCGGTAATCAAAATTCTTTTGTTCATCTTAAAAAAGTTAAGGTTCAAGAAAACTTGACTATCAAACTCTACAAAAAGAGTCGTTTAGGGTAGCAAATGTATAAAAAATTGTGTTACTTTGCATAAATTTTCAGAAAAAAGGCAACAAAAGTGAATCTGCCACTATTCATAGCTCGTCGCATATCGCAACCCTCGGAGGAGAATCGCCGAGGGATTATGGTGCTATTTGCCACAGTAGCAGTAGCTTTGAGCCTTGCGGTGATGCTACTTTCGATGGCTGTGATTATGGGATTCAAGGCTCAGGTCGAGAGTAAGTTCACCTCGTTTTCGGGCGATGTGATAGTGGGCGACATACGCTCGCTCAACACTTCGGAGTCATACCCTATTACCGACTCAGAGTCTATCAGGGAGCTTATTGGCTCGGTGGCTCAAATCGAGAGCATAAGTCGCTATGCCTTGAAAGGTGGTATAGCCAAGACTGACTCGTCGATTGAGGGACTGCTACTCAAAGGGGTAGATTCCTCTTACGATATGGGTGCATACGAAGAGTGGCTCGTCGAGGGCAGACTTCCGTCAATAGTTGATTCTCTGCGCAACAAAGATATATTGATATCGGAATATACGGCTCGCAAACTCGATATGGGAGTAGGTGATAAGTTCGAGATGCTTTTCATTGACCAGACGCTCTCGCCCCGACGCGACCGTTTCAAAATTGTAGGAATCTATAACTCGGGGGTTGCCGAGATTGACTTGCGCAATGCCATAACCGACCTGCGCAACGTGCAACGACTGATGGATTGGTCAAAAGAGCAGATTTCGGGCTACGAGATACGATTACCACAAGAGACTGATGCTCAGGAGTTTGCCAGCCAATGCAACTTCGAGTTGCTGTATAGCACCGACGAGAGTACGCTCAACATGGTGGCTAATTCGATTTACGAACTCTACCCCGCCATATTCGATTGGCTGCGCACACACGATGTTAATGCTGCCGTGATATTGGGTGTGATGCTCACCGTTGCTCTCTTCAATATGGTTTCGGTATTGCTGATTTTGGTGTTGGAGCGCAGGCGTATGATTGGCATAATGAGGGCTATGGGAATGAGTAACAGGAACATAGGGCGTATATTTCTCTACCGCTCGATGATTATCACCACAAAGGGTGTGGCATGGGGCAACATTGTGGCTCTTACACTCTGCTTAGCTCAGAAATATCTGCACATAATAAAACTCGACTCCTCGGGATATATCCTCTCCGAGGTGCCTATATCGATAGATTTATGGTGGTGGTTGGCAATAAATGTGGGGGCTGTGGTCGTTATAGCCATAACCTTGACTTTGCCGGCACGCATAGTGGCAAATATAAGTCCGGAGGAGAGTATTCGTTATCAATAGAAGATGAAACCATACAACCAAAACAACAAGAGCAAGGGCGAAGAGGTGCGCGAGATGTTCGACCGCATAGCCCCTAAATATGACCTGCTGAACCACACATTATCGGCTGGCATCGACAAGCTGTGGCGACGAAAAGTAGTGAGAATTGTCGAGCGTTATGAGCCTAAGCTGATTATGGATATGGCGACCGGAACGGGTGACTTGGCAATAGCCATGGCAAAGAGAATCAAGGGGGCACGAATTGTGGGCGTTGACCTGTCGGAGGGTATGCTCAAAGAGGCACAGCGCAAGATAGAGAGTTGCTCGCTCCAAGAGCAGATAACGCTTCAATGTGGAGCATCGGAGAACTTAGGGTTCTTACAACACTCTGATTTCGACGTGGTTACCGTGGCATTTGGAGTTCGCAACTTCGATAATATCGAGCAGGGATTACGCTCGATACTTGGCAGTTTGCGCAGTGGAGGTCATCTTATGGTTTTGGAGTTCTCGAACCCCACAAATCCGCTTATAGCGGGTCTTTACCGATGGTACTCTCACAGCATACTACCCCGCATCGGAGGAGTGGTATCGAAAGAGCGTAAGGCGTACGAGTATCTGCCTGCCTCGGTCGATGAATTTTTCAAGCCCGACAGATTTGTCGAATTACTCAGTGAGATTGGCTTCAAGAACGCTCGCTCACGTTCGCTCACAGGAGGCATAGCACAAATCTTCACAGCCCAAAAACAATGAGACGAGTGAGGTCCATAGCCTGCTTAGGGATGATTGTCATGATAGCTCTGCTATTCGCTTCGTGTGGCAGGGAATCGGGCAAACTGCGCATCAAGGGCTTTGACGGTATCGAGATGATGGGGCTGTCGGCTCTCAGACTCAATTGCGAGGTGGAGAATTTGGGTCGCAAAGATATAACCATCAACAGTGCCGAGCTTACCCTACGAAAAGAGGGTGTAGAGTTGCTCAGGCTCCGTTTAGTTGGCGAGTTGAAAATTGCTGCACAGACCACCACCAAACTCTCATCGCGCTGGAAGATGGAGACGGAAAATCCGGTAGCGATGCTTCTTCTACTGAAATCCCCGACAAGCGAGCAACTGTCGTCCATGACATTAGACTACACCATTGTCGGGTCCAAAGGCAGACTGCGTAAAACTTTTTGCCAAGAGATGGTGCCGCTATCCGATTTTCTTAGTACATTTGCAGTTGAAAACCAACACAAAAGATGAATAAAATAGTAATCATACTACTCGCTGCCCTGTTTACACTTGCAGCACAACCCAATGCCGAGGCTCAGAGAATCGAGAGCTTCAAGGAGCGATTGGCAAAACCTCAAGCAGATACCATCAGTGGTCGCTCGGCTACTGTAACCATCCAAGAGGATAGCGCAGCTCTCGCCTCGCTCGAGCAGGGCAACCGTCTGCCCGTGCGCACCAAATTCAAAGGATGGAGAGTATGTATCTACTCGGGCAACTCGGCAACAGCACGTGGCGAGGCAGCTGCAGCATCCGAAAAGTTCAAACAACATTTTGAAAATGTGAGCATTAGTATGAAGTATGACAATCCCTATTTTCGAGTGACGGTGGGCAACTGTGCCACCTCGGAGGAGGCTACAATCCTACTCGAGAAGGTCAGGGCAATCTTCCCTAAGGCATTTCTTCAACAACACACCATCTCGCTTAGCGAGCTAATGTAGCCGAAATTGCAGCAAGGTAACCTACTCAGACAAACCTATTTGGTATATAAAAATTAAGCATTCGCGAGTCAAAGATAATTTTTTTTATAAATTATTTTGGCAATTCAATACAAATATCTAACTTTGCCCCAACACAAATCCATAAAAACTTATAATAGACTATGAAGAAGATTTTTTCGATGATGATCGTTGCTGCTGCTGTAGCAATGGTTAGCTGCGGTGGCGCACAGAAGCCCGCTGCTGAGGCTGAGGTTGAGGCTACTCCCGCTGCTACCGAGTGCTGCGAGAAGTGCGATAGCGCTGCCTGCGAGAAGTGCGAGGCTGCTCCCGCTGAGGAGGCTGCTGCTCCTGCTAAGGAGGCTGCTACAACTGAGGCTGCTCCCGCTGAGGAGGCTAAATAATTTTAGCTTTAAGCAACAGAAAAAATGGCTGTCTGATATCCAGATAGCCATTTTTATTTTCACTTACTGCAAGCCTATTGGGCTTATCGAGGTTCAGATGTTTGACTTGTAAGAATGGCCACAACACTACCATTCGACAGCAACAACATCAAAGGTCCGTCCATCGTGTAGTGAGTAACACGCGATAAGGTCTCGATGAATTTCTGCTCTCGATTGTCACGACACATCATCCGTGTCGAGGCTGTAATGTCAATCCTAAGGTCACGATTCTCCGATGCGGTGAACTCTCCCATAAGCCTATTACAGCTACCCTTACCTGCCACATTGCCCTGAGGCGAAAGAATAAGGGTGTAGTTATCTCCCTCAGCCACAACATTTTGACCACAAAGCTGAATCAACTGCCACGTAGTAGCCTCGAGTGGTTGTTGCAGACGCTGATACTGCTTGCACTCACGACAACAACTCGAAAAAATAAGCGCAACAAGCGCGAAGAACAATAGTGTTACTCTACCAAATTTCATAGCCTAAGATATTTTGCTGTAAAGATAACGAAAAAAAGAGTGTTTTATTCTCTCTGCTCAACCTTAATTAGAGGAATTTTAAGGCTGGAGGTTTGTTAGATTACCACTTTTTACTAACTTTGTGACGATAAACTCGTGAAACATTAACCTATAATTATATTAAAGCTATGAAGAAGATTATCGCATCGCCTTTGGCTCCCAAAGCCGTAGGTCCCTATTCGCAAGCTGTTGAGAACGGCGCACTCTACATCTCGGGTCAGTTGCCTATCGATGGTGCTACCGGTCAGATGGCTGAGGGTATCGAGGCTCAGACTCACCAGTCGCTCAAGAACTTGGGTCACATCCTCGCTGAGGCAGGCTACACTTACGACAACGTTGTTAAGACCACCGTTCTGCTCGACTCCATCGCTGATTTCGGTGCAATGAACGCCATCTATGCCGAGTATTTCAAGGGTGATAAGCCCGCTCGTATCTGCTACGAGGTGGCTAAGTTGCCTATGGGCGCACTCGTTGAGATTGACGCTATCGCAGTGAAGTAATCTTACAGGAGCCTTTGCTGCCCAAAAACCAAACTTCCCGAGAAGGATACTTTGAGTGTACCCATCTCGGGAAGTTTGGTTTATTATTCTGGTGCTTATATGCGAAATTGCACCACCTTAAATTAGATAAGGCTCGAAATAAGGAAGGTAGCAGCCACAGTCAAAATTGCATAAAGCTCGGGGAATGCTGCGAGGATAAGGGTCTTACCCATAACGTCGTGACCGTTAGCAGTTGCAACGATACCGCTCGAGCAGACCTTAGCCTGATAGATTGCAGCAAAGAGGTTAACAATACCTACGAGCATACCTGCACCGAAGATAGCTGCACCCTGAAGCATAGAGGGAGCCGAAAGGTAGTTCTGAATCATAAAGAAGCAGACGAAACCATAAAGACCCTGCGAACCGGGGAGTGCCGAAAGAATCATATAGCTACCGAAAGCCGAAGGATTCTTCTTCATTGCACCTACCGATGCCATACCACACATCGAGGTACCAACTGCCGATGCAATACCTGCCATACCTACCATCATAACTACGCCGATGTAGGCCAAAATCAATGCTAAAGTGTTAGTTTCCATAGTTTTTTAATTGTTTTTTGTTTGTTTTTATTTGTTTACTTGATTCTCTTTTTTAAGCGGTTCGAAATTGCGGGCAGCCATCTCGAAACCTGCATTCTTATAGAACTCCACAAAGGTCAGACGCATCGGGTGAACGAACGACGAGATTGTGGACATAAATAGGTTGATACCGTGACCAATCAAAAGGATAGGCAACATCACAAGGATACGTACAACGATGTTGGCACCGTCGGGTACAAAGCCCTCAGCAAGCGAGTTGAAGACCAGAGCCAACACACCACCCGACAAGCCGATAGCAAACAGACGAATATAGGAGAGCATATCCGAGAGCAGACCCGTAACGTTGTTATACAAATCCCACAGACCCGAACCAATGTTAATCAGCGGGTTGCGCTTGATGTTGTTCAACAGGAGCATCAGGGCAGCACCTACTCCCACTGCAGCATAGAATGCCGGCGACGAGGAGGTAAAGCCCGGGATAGCCATATCGAACATCGGCAGACCGATAGCCAAGCCACACGAAATAAGCACTATTAGCCAACCCAACGTACCGAACGACGAGGTGAAGCCGAATGTTCGACACTGACCATAGACGTTAACTGCCAATCCGAAGCAAATCTGCACAAGACCTATAGCAAGGGCTATGGAGAAGAACTTGCCTTGGAAATCGAAGAACGGTACGGATGGGAAGAACTCGCCGAGGCTCATACCGAAGAACGAGCCACACATTCCTCCGAAGAGGATTGTTGAGATGGAACACATCGTAGCAAACCATGCTGCACGACGCATCATACCCTGCTCGGGATTCTTCATCAGCAGCCACATACCCAACAAGAGCAATATCAGACCATAGCCTGCATCGTTCAAGCAGATGCCGAAGAAGAGCATATAGAACGGTGCGAAGAGAGGGGTCAGGTCGATTGTACCATACTTGGGTCGCGCGTACATATCACCCACCATCTCGAAGATTCTCGAATACCATCCGTTCTTAAGCTTAACGGGGGTATTATCCTCGGGAGTAGGCTCACTCTTGATATAGACTACGTTGGGATACTGCTCGAGCAGTGAATCGACTCTCTGAGCTGTCTCCTCCTCTGCCCAGCCTTCCATCACCAGCAGCAGGCCATCAGCCTCGCGCTGTGCGGTGGAGGTCACCTTACAGTTCTGGAGTCTCTCTTTGAGTGCAGCACGACCTTCGAGGAGCAGCTGTTCCGAGGCTACGATACGCTCGAACTGACGCTCAATCTGGGCCAACTCCTCACGACGCTCGGCGATAAGTTGCTCTGCCTGACGAATATCCATCTGAGGCAGACGCATCTCCTGAGCATCAACCAGCAACTCGCCACCCTTGCCCACTACGGCAAAGTAGGTCATACCACCACTCACGTTAATCGGGAAGAGTGCATAGCCCTCAACCTGAGCCTCGACAAGAGCCTCGTAGGATGCCGAAGGACCAAAGAAGAGGCGGATGGGCATAGCCTCAGTGTTGAGTTGGCGAAGCTCCTCGACATTGAACTCGCCCCAAGGACGAAGCTCGTCTGCCAACTTCTCAATCTTACCCAACTCTGCATTTATGGCAGTCGTACGCTGGAGTTGGCTCTGATATGCCTCGAATGCCTCGTCTGCCGACGCATAAGGCTCAGCCTTTATCTCCCGCTCAGAAAGTTTCTTAGCTGCCGAAATTGCATCTAAAGCCTTGGTATAAGACTCAATATCGAGCAGCAACTGTCGATCGCTCTCCGCAGGTTCCCAGCCTGTTGTTGTAATATCAACCAAACCCAGTTCGCGGACCTTATCAATGAAGTCATCACTCTGTGCATTATAAAGCACAAAGTCGTATTTTAACATTCTGGCTATCATAACATCGAGCCCTCCCCAGCCTGTTGTTGTTTGGTCTTCACAATCTTCTGGGCAGACTTGGAGAGGTTCTCCTCGTCCTCCATAAAGCGTTTGATTTTACGTATGGCATCCTCATATCCGGGAATTTGAACCTTCTCGTAGAGGTTTACCTTTTGAGTAGTTTTGCGTCGCGCATAGTCCAATAACTCCATCTTGCGGTTATAGACCTCGAATTCGATACCGAGCTTTGCCATCGACTTGAGAATCTCGATACCCTCTGCAAACCAGACGGGCGACGAGAAGAGGTCGTATTCGCGCTCCTCGAACTCTACACCTTTTAATACAGGCGTGCGCACGCCTGCGATTTTTTGGACATCCAACTGTACGTCCTTCACTCGCAGCAGGTCACAATCAAACTCTCCCCACAGAGCCACCATATAGTCGAAGGAGGATTTCAGAGCCTCCAACTTATCGCGGTAGTCCTGCGCAGAGTCCTTCGCACGCTTCACCTCGGAGCGCAGAGCCGACTCCTTCGACTTGATG
>CAZFQU010000051.1:0-14535 GCA_964521245.1 uncultured Alistipes sp.
GACAAATGTGCGACAAAATAAAACGCGCTGTTTCAAAGAGTTAGACGGGGTTGCGCGATAACTGCCTGATATAAAAGAAAAAAGCGAAAACCTTTCGATTTTCGCTTTCAGTGATCCCGGCGGGATTCGAACCCACGACCCACAGCTTAGAAGGCTGTTGCTCTATCCAGCTGAGCTACGGAACCATCGCATTTTAGCGGTGCAAAGGTAATACTTTTCTTTTTAATAGCAAAATTATTTTGAACTCTGTTGCTCAATTGTACATAAGCACATCCTGCAAAGGTGTTGGCTATACAGAGCATTTCAGGGTTCTTATCCTCGTTAATCTCGGGATTAGATATAGTGTTTTACATCCTCGACGTGCTTACGTTTCTTACGCTTAAATTCGCGCCAAGTCATCAACGAGGCACAGGCAACAAACAGCACAGGCAACAAGAGTCTGAACCACTGTGTAGAGCCATGTATGAACCATATAATATTCACGGTCAACCACGCGACTGTAACAAACAGAAAAACAAGTGATACGGTAAAAGTTTTCTTATTCATACTCTTAATTCGTTGAGGTTTAACAATTCTAAGCCAGAGGTTAGTTACCCTGCTCACACATAAACTTAATACGCACCAAGCGAATCTCCTCTTCGGTGTAGTCGCCACCAAGCTCCTCGACTGCCTCGTCAAGCGAGTCTGACTCGGCATCCTCCTTGAAATAGAGGTAGATATCGTCTGCCTTATCCTCGTCCATATATTGATTTATGTAGTAGGATATATCGAGACGTGTACCCGAGTTAACAATCGACTCTATTTCGCTCAACAGCTCGTCGAACTCGAGATTCTTGCCCTTAGCAATATCCTCGAAGTCCATCTTGCGGTCGATAGCCTGAATGATAAAAATCTTATTACCCTGCTTATTACCCACAGCCTTAACGACCATATCTTGAGGACGAATAATCTCCTTTTCATCGACGTAGGCCTTAATAAGTTTGATAAACTCTTCGCCAAAGCGACGAGCCTTACCTGCACCCACACCCGAGATATTCTGCATCTCCTCGAATGTGATGGGGTATTGAATAGACATATCCTCGAGCGAGGGGTCTTGGAATACGACAAACGGAGGCAGGTCGTGTTGCTTAGCCACCTTACGTCTAAGGTCCTTAAGCATTGCGAACAGCTCCTCGTCGGCAGCCCCACCACCGCGAACGGGAGCTGCTACCGATTCGTTATCCTGCTCGTCTGAATCGTAGTCGTGGTCCATAGTGATTGCTACTGCACGTGGCAGACGTATGAAATCCTCGCCACGACTATTTATCGAGATAAGTCCGTAGTTTTCGATATTCTTGTCGATAAATCCCATTATCAGTCCTTGACGGATGACAGCACCCCAATAAGCAGCGTCGTGATCGTCGCCCAGACCAAACCATTTAGACTTATTGTGACCGTAGCTCTTTATGAGAGCAGTAATCTTGCCCGTAAGCAGATTTATCAAGTAGTCTGCCTTGAACTTATCGCCTATATCGCGCAGTGCCTCAAGCACCATCTTGAGCGAATCTTTTGCATCAATCTTGGGTTTAGGATGACGACAATTGTCGCAGTTGCCACAATTATCCTCCTTAAACTCCTCGCCAAAGTAGTGAAGCAGAGTCTTACGGCGACACATCGAACTCTCGGCATATGATACAGTCTCCTGCAATAGAAGTTTGCCAATCTCCTGTTCGGAGACGGGCTTACCCTGCATAAATTTCTCGAGTTTCTGAATATCCTTATAGCTGTAAAAAGTCAGACAATGGCCCTCGCCGCCATCACGACCCGCGCGGCCCGTCTCCTGATAGTAACCCTCAAGCGACTTGGGGATATCATAGTGGATGACATAGCGCACGTCTGGCTTATCGATACCCATACCGAAAGCGATGGTTGCAACAATAACATCGGCGCGCTCCATCAAGAAGTCGTCTTGATTGGCAGCTCGGGTTGCCGCATCCATACCTGCATGGTATGCCAGAGCCTTAATATTATTTGCCACAAGCAACTCAGCCAATTCCTCAACCTTCTTACGGCTCAGGCAGTAGATAATACCGCTCTTCCCCTCGTTTTGTTTGATGAAGCGGATAATATCACGATCTACATCATGCTTGGGGCGAAGTTCGTAGTAGAGGTTGGGGCGATTGAACGAGGATTTGAATACCGAGGCTTCGCTCATACCCAGATTTTTCTGAATATCGAGTTGCACCTTTGGTGTAGCCGTTGCCGTAAGGGCAATCAGCGGAGCCTGACCAATCTCGTTGATGATGGGACGGATACGGCGATACTCGGGTCTGAAGTCGTGACCCCACTCCGAAATACAGTGCGCCTCGTCGATAGCGTAGAACGATATCTTTATCTTTCGCAGGAATGCCACATTATCCTCCTTAGTGAGCGACTCGGGGGCAAAATAGAGCAACTTTGTCTTGCCGTCAAGCACATCCTGACGCACCTGATTTATCGCTGTCTTGTTGAGCGAGGAGTTCAGGAAGTGAGCTATGCCCGACTCGGTAGAGAAGGTGCGCATTGCATCGACCTGATTTTTCATCAGGGCGATAAGGGGCGAGATGATGATAGCCACACCATCCATAATCATCGCAGGCAACTGGTAGCAGAGAGATTTACCACCACCGGTAGGCATAAGTACGAATGTGTCCTTGCCGGCAAGCACATTCTTGATTACAGCCTCCTGATTACCCTTAAATTTCGAGAATCCGAAATACTCTTTCAGCTTCTCGTGCAATAATTTATCGTCCATTTGCTCCATCCTTGCCACTATGAAATATCGTTGCTGTTGCGGAAATTTAACTCAAAGATAAAAAAATTTCAGAAATTATCCTAACTTTGTGAAAAAATTTAGCTAAAAATGCGTCTCTACACTAAAGATCTGATAAAGAAGTACAAGGCCCGCACGGTTGTAAACCACGTGTCGATAGAGGTAAATCAGGGCGAAATCGTAGGTTTGCTCGGTCCTAACGGAGCCGGCAAAACCACGAGTTTCTATATGATTGTAGGTCTGGTTAAGCCCAATGGCGGACGAATATTTCTGGAAGACGACAATGGTGTCAGCTCCGAGCTTACCGATCTTCCGGTATATCGTCGAGCGCAAATGGGCGTAGGCTACCTTGCACAGGAGGCATCGGTCTTTCGTCATCTGAGCGTCGAGGACAACATCCGTGCCGTGTTGGAGATGACCTCTTTCAGCAAAGAGTATCAAAAGGAGAGGGTCGAAGCTCTTATCGAGGAGTTCCGCTTACAGAAGGTCAGAAAGAGCTATGGTAACCAGCTCTCGGGAGGTGAGCGTCGCCGTACCGAGATTGCCCGTGCCGTAGCCATCAACCCCTCGTTCATTCTGCTCGACGAGCCGTTTGCAGGTGTTGACCCCATTGCCGTTGAGGATATTCAGGCGATTGTCGCCACTCTTAAGGAGAAGAATATAGGTGTGATTATCACCGACCACAACGTTGACGAGACACTCGCCATCACCGACCGAGCCTATCTGCTCTACGAGGGTAAGGTGCTGATGACGGGTACGCCCGAGGAGTTGGCAGCCGATCCCGAGGTTAGAAAGCGTTATCTGGGTAAGCACTTCGAGTTGCGTCGCTCGCCCAAGATTGACCAGCTGCGCAGAGAGGCTGAGGAGCGTCTTAAGGAGCAGTATGGTGAGCAAAAGAGCAATCAGGAAGATGGACATCAAGATTTGTAAATCGACTCTTAGGGGCGAGATACAGCCCCCATGTTCGAAGAGTTATGCCCAACGCGCATTGGCTTGCGCACTGCTCTCCGAGGGGCAGACCACGCTTCGTGGCATAGAGTTTTGCCACGACACTCTCTCGTCGCTCGGCTGCATCAAAACTTTGGGAGCTGAGATTATCACACAGGGCGAGGACTCACTCTTAATAAGGGGCGGACTCAATCCTCGAAGCAACCAACTAATGGTTGGCGAGTCGGGATTGGCAACAAGGCTCTTTACGCCCATAGCTGCACTTTGCAGTGAGCCAATCACAATTTGTGGCGAGGGGACTCTCCTGCGCCGACCAATGTATATGATGTTTGCCCCACTGCAAAGTATGGGTGTTGAGCTGCTCGACGGTGGAGGCTATCTGCCTATCAGGGTCAAGGGTCCCATGCGTGGCAACAGCGTAGAGGTTGACGGCTCGATATCATCACAATTCATAACCGGTCTGCTCATTGCTCTGGCATCGCGCCACGAAGAGTGCAGTATAAAGGTCAAGAATCCCTCTTCCATACCATATATAGATATCACGATAGACTCGCTGAGCCATTTCGGGTGCGAACTCTCCCACAGCGACGACTACACCGAGTTCTACATCCCCCAAAGCGACGGACTGAAGGGTTGCGATATGACCATCGAGAGCGATTGGTCGTCGGCTGCTGCGTGGCTTGTCGGCGGTGCAATAGCCGGTAGCGTAAAGGTAAAAAACCTAAAGTCTCTATCGCGTCAGGCAGATACGGCTATCTGTCGTGCTTTGGAGCGCGCAGGGGCATCGATAACCATCGAAGAGGAGTCGGTGACCGTGGAGAGGCGCGAGCTTCGAGCCTTCGACTTCGATGCGACACAGTCGCCCGACCTCTTTCCTGTATTGGTGGCACTCGCCTCGCAAGCCAAAGGCACAAGTCACATAAAGGGCGTCTCGCGCCTTGAGTTCAAGGAGACAAATCGCGCCGAGGTACTCCAAGAGGAGTATGCACGTCTGGGCATCGAGATTGATATTGAGGATGATGTAATGAGCATTCGTGGTGGCAAGATAGGCTCTGCGGTATGCTCCCCCCACGGCGACCATCGTATAGCCATGTCGCTGGCTTTGGCGGGATTGTGTTGTGAGGGTGGTGTAACAATCACCAACGCCGAGTGTGTGGCAAAGAGCTACCCCACATTCTTCGAAGATTTGAAAATTTTGCAATCGACCAATCTATGAATAGTTTCGGCAACGAGTTCAGACTCTCCATCTTTGGCGAGTCGCACGGCGAAGGTATAGGCATCACCATCGACGGTGTTAGAGCCGGCATAAAGCTCGACGAGCAGCTCTTTGTCCACGATTTAGAGCGACGCAGAGCAAAGGGGGGAGCCACCACCAATCGTCTGGAGGGGGATATTCCCCATTTTCTGTCGGGACTTTACAATGGACACACCACAGGTGCGCCCCTGACCATTTGGTTCGAAAACAAAGATTCACGCTCAAGGGACTATGAGTCGCTCAAGGGACACTATCGCCCCTCGCACGCCGATTTTGTCGCCTCACGCAAATACAACTCCTATAACGACCCCCGTGGCGGAGGTCACTTCTCGGGACGTATGACCGTAGCTCTTGTGGCTGCCGGAGTGGTAGCCAAGCAGATGCTTCCGGGTGCAGTGTTTAACACTTCGATAAAGAGTATCGGCGGATGTAGCGACCCCGCAAAGTTTGATAGTATCATAGAGCAGGCACGCCAAGATGGCGACTCGGTGGGAGGTGTAGTAGAGTGTCGCATAACGGGTGTAACGCCGGGTCTTGGCGAACCCCTCTTCGACTCATTGGAGGGTGTGGCTGCACACCTGTTGTTTGCCATTCCGGGTATTAAGGGTGTAGAATTTGGTTCGGGCTTCCGAGCAGCTGATATGCGTGGCTCGGAGCATAACGACCCCATAACCGACAGCGAGGGACACACCTCAAAGAACGATTCGGGAGGTGTTGTCGGCGGCATAAGCAACGGCGAAGAGATAGTTGTAAGGGTGGCTTTCAAGCCCACACCCTCGATTGCCCTTACGCAAAGTACTTTCAACGAAGCCACAGGCAAGATGGAGCCACTATCGATTGGTGGCAGACACGACAGCTGCATAGCTCTTCGCGGAGCAGTGGTCGTCGAGGCGACGATGGCTATTGTGTTGGCAGATCTAAACCTCAGAAAAAGGGCATAAAATGGCGAGGTGTGGCACTATCCTAAGGCAGATAACCTCTCGCATCGAGCCTCTGTATGGTGAGCGCGAAGCTGCCTCCATTGCACGCATAGTGGTCTCCGAGCGCACTAATCTGACCATTTCCCAACTTCTTGCCGGCCCTGAGCGAGAGGTGCAAATCAGCGATTTAGACAATCTTATCGAGCAGCTTGCATGTGGCAGACCCCTGCAATATGTATTGGGATGGGAGGAGTTTTCGGCTCTTCGATTCGAGGTGGGTGAAGGGGTGCTTATTCCACGCCCCGAGACCGAGGAGTTGGTCTTAAGGGTCGTAAGCTCGCTAAAAGAACTCTCGAAGTCGAATCCCAAGGTGTTGGATGTGGGTTGTGGCAGTGGTTGCATTGCCATCTCGACAAAGAACCTCTACCCCGAGGCTGAGGTGACGGCTCTCGACATCTCGACAGAGGCTCTCGATATTGCTCACCGAAATGCTCAGCGCCTTGCGCCTGAGGTTAGGGTTATTCGGGGTGACGCCCTCAACCTAAGGGAGTCGCTTGCGGGCGAGAAGTTCGACATTATAGTCTCAAATCCCCCATACATTCCGCAATCCGAGGAGCAGAGTATGCGAATCAACGTCACGGGATATGAGCCGCACTTGGCCCTCTTTGTCCCCGACGACGACCCACTCAAATTCTATCGTGCAATCGCTCACTCGGCACTTGAAATGCTCAACGAAGGTGGTATGCTCTGGTTCGAGGCACACGAAGAGTATGCCCAAAAAACCTTGGATATGATACTCTGCGAGGGATTCAAACAGGGAGGTGTGGTCAAAGATATTTTCGATAAGGAGCGAATGGTATGGGCGAGCAAGTAACAAAAAAGAGCAAGAGTGCAGAACAGGCATTAGCCTCCTTGATGCGACTCTGTGCAAGAGCCGAACGCTCGTCGGGCGATGCTCTGAGGCTTATGCGCTCATGGGGAGTAGCTCCAAAGGAGCAGCAGAAGGTTCTCGACAAACTTATCAAGGAGCGTTTTATCGACGATGGACGCTACGCCGAGGCATTCGTAAGAGAGAAGTGCAATCTCAGCGGATGGGGCGCACGCAAGATTGCTCAAGCCCTCAGACTCAAAAGGATAGATGGACAAATTATCGAGCAATCCCTATCACAAATCAACCGCGATTCGGCAAGCGAAAAGTTGGAGTTGAAACTCAGGCAAAAAGTTCGAACAATAAAATACAAATCAGCGTACGACCTGCGCACAAAACTTATGCGCTATGCTTTATCGTTAGGCTACGAGTTTGATATGGCAGGCGATGTGGTCAAAGATGTTTTAAGTGGAATTTGTAATTCAAACGAAGATTTATGCGACGATATATTTTAGCGGCTCTGTTTCTGCTACTCGCATCGGGCAATATTATGGCTCAGAGCGATACGCTGAGTAGCAAAGCCCAAACCCACGAGTTATATGGCTACCCCCTAAAAGATGTTGCGGGCTACCTGTCGGCAAACTTCGGAGAGATGCGCCCCAACCATTTTCACTCGGGTATAGATTTCAAGACCGATGGAGTGGAGAACAAAGCCGTCTTGGCAATTGCCGACGGCTATATAAGTCGCATACTCCTCTCGCATACAGGCTACGGAAGGGCAATCTACATCACCCACTCCAACGGCTCGGTATCGGTCTATGGTCACCTTCGCACCTACTCCGACAAGGTCGAGGAGTATATCCTGCAACAACGTATGAGCAAAAAGAGCAACCGATTAGACCTGCACTGCTCACCCGAACAATTTCCCGTAAAGCGTGGCGAGGAGATAGGCCGCTCGGGCAATACCGGCAACTCGTTTGGACCTCACCTTCACTTCGAGATACGCAACGCTGCGGGTAGGACTCTTAACCTCCTCGCATCGGGTCTTTATCGTCCGAAGGATGATATCCCGCCCTACATCTTCAAACTACACTACGTCGAGGTTGACACTCTGCGAGGTGTACCCATTCACTCTCCACTCAAAAGCTACGATGTGGAGAAGGCAGAGAAGGGCATCTACCGTCTTAAGCAGAGTGAACCTGTGAGCGTGGGCAGAAGAGGCTATTTCATCGTCGAGGTTTCGGACCGCAAGAGCAACGTCGCCAACCGTTTTGGAGTCTATTCGCTCAAGGCTCTCATCGATGGCAAATGTTACTTCGAGTATCGAATGGAGGGCTTTACCTTCGACCTCTCGCGCTATTGCAACGCCGTAAGCTACTACCCCCGACAGATAAACTCCAAGAATGAGGTTATGCGTTTGGCAAGGATAGATGGTTGCCCTAAAGAGTTTTTCAAGACACTCACGAAGGATGGCGTAATCTCGCTCTCTACATCCGAAAAGCGACAGATGGAGATTGTGGCTGAGGATGATTGTGGCAACATCTCGCGCCTTGAGTTCGAGATATGCGGCAGAGAAGCAGATAAGGATTTCAAAGCCAAGCAGGACACTGTATCGCCCATCATCGACCGTCGCTACGCCTTCCGCCACAAGGAGGATGGACTCAGCGTGCTTATTCCGCGCTATGCCCTCTACGAGTCGATGCTCTACTCCCAGCAACGCCAAGAGCAGATGCCCAAGAGCGACTCGTCGGTAGTGATCCTCACGCCCATCTACAAGTTGCTCGACCGCTCTATCCCTCTGCAAAAGTCTATCTTGGTGGCTATAAAAGCCGATATACCGGAGAATCTTCGTTCGCGTGCCAGATTAGCCACTCGCTCGTCAAAAGGCAAAATATCGGTTCTGGGTGGCGAATACCACTCGGGAGTGGTCGAGGCTCAAGTCAGAACGCTTGGCGAATACTTCGTGGTTGCCGACCTTACACCACCGAGGGTCAAACCTAAGTTCGAAGAGGGAGCCGACCTTAGCGGATACAAATCGGTCGATATCGCAATCTCGGACAACTGCTCCTCGGTCAGCTATTGGGCAGCATACGTTGACGGAAAGTGGCAGCCATTGGACTACCACCCCGTACGCTCGGTGGCAACACTCTCGCTCGAGGGAGTAAGCGCCGGCAAGCATACCCTGCGCCTCAGGGTCGATGACTCGTCGGGCAACATCTCCAACAGCGAGCATCATTTCAGCAACTAAAACCACGGCGTTACGCCGTGAATTGGCAGCAGTCCGAAGCGAACAGTGTTCCCTTAAGTGTAATTTCGCATATAAGCACCTTACCAATTTATACTTCCTTAAGTATAAAGACCTATTCTGCCTAATTTTAGGGAGGGTAGGTCTTGTTTTATCGATTTATATTCATAACTTTGTGGTTGTTGTATAACATTTGACACCCAAATTAGTATGAACTTCCTTGACGAGTATGAGGCACCTACTCTGATGGTGCTAGAAGTAGATGTTGAGCGAGGCTTTGCCAATTCGCTCGAGGACCCATTCGAAAACCCCGAATACGATTGGTAGATATGAGACGATTACTTTCCTTAGCAATAGTGGCTCTTTGGTTGGCAGCGTGCCAGAAAGATGCCGACGTGGAGCAGTTTATCGACCCCAATGCCGATAAGATTTTTGCCGGCATCGAGGCCGACCAGACACGTGTTCAACTCAACTCAAAGGGGCAGACAACATGGAACCAGAACGACCAGATAATAGTAATCGGCACCGACGAATACTCGCTCTGGGAGTTCGATGGTGCTACGGGCGATAGGAGTGGTTCGTTTACAAAGATTGGCGATGGCGGAGCTACCGGTCTGAATTTCGACAAATACTACTCAATTTATCCCTTCTCCAAATTTATAGGTTATTCTCAATCATCGGATGGTACTCCCGCCCTCTTTACGAAGGTTGAATCGACCCAAAGCTATGCCGACAAGAGTTACGCCAACGACACAAACACGATGATAGGCACAAGTACGGATGGCAAAAACTTTACGTTCAAGAATCTTTGTGGCTATCTGCGTCTGAGTCTCAAGGGCAACAAACTCGTCGAGAAAATCGAGCTGACAAGCATAGGTGGCGAGCCTCTTTCGGGTACATTCTATTTCTTTACGCCCGAGACCGAGAATCTATATTGGTATGAAACGGGGTCTAATAGCTTGACCTTGGATTGTGGCGAGGAGGGTGTTATGCTGAGCCAGGTCCCGACCGAGTTTTATTTCGTGCTGCCTCCCATCACTTTCGCGAGCGGTATCAGTGCAAATATCTACTTCTCCGACGGCACCATATACCCCAAATCGACTCAAAAGAGCATAAGTATCAGCCGCAACGTGATACAACCGATGGCAACCATCGACACTTCGGAGGATATCGATTGGCAAATCGTAACTATCCGCCACATAGGCGATATGGCGTATGCTCCACAGTTCTATGGCGAGGAGGCTGTCACGGGTTACATCTATTGGGGCGATGGCGAATTTTCGTTCCTGAATCAGACCCAACACTACATCTACACCGACTCGGCTTCGGAACATACCATAACAACAAATTCGCTTGATGCCACTCTCTTCTATACCGAGAGTTGCAAAGGCATCAGCGAGATTGATTTTACGAACTTTTAGTTTATAGTTCTCAGGTATTTACAACTTTTGGTCAGACTTTTATGAAGCGAACACTTACAATATTAGCCGCCGAGCTGCTCTGCGCATTGGCTGTGATGGCAGCCCCCATTGACGAGCCGACAGCTCGCCGGATAGCAATCGACTTTTTCGAAAAAAACTCGACACGCGCATCATCCACCGACCTAAGCCTTGAGTGGGCAGGCAGCACCATCGCTAGCAGAGGTAAACTCGGCTACGACTTCGAGGAGCCTATGCTCTACATCTATAACCGCAACGAGGCTGAGGGCTTTGTTATCGTGGGTGCCAACAACGACTCCACGCCCATTGTCGGCTTCTCATTTGATGGCCGCTTCGACAGCTATAATATGGCTCCCTCGTTGCAGGAGCTTCTTCAGGCGTGGTGCGAACAGATTGAGGCCTCTGCTGCCCTCTTGCCTGCAACACTCTCCGAGACCATAACCGTCGAGCGAAAATACGAAACCGCCCTATGGGATCAAGGCACACCATTCAACGACGAGTGTCCGATAATCGACGAGGGCAGAAGCGTTACGGGCTGTGTGGCAACCGCATTGTCGATTATATGCCACTACAACCAATGGCCCACAAAGGGTGTAGGCACCACCCCAGAGTATAGTTACGAGCTTAATGGCACACAACACACCATCCCCTCGAACACACTCGGACGCACCTACAACTACTCGAATATGATTTCAAACTACAACAACGGCTATACCACGAGCCAAGCTGCTGCCGTTGCTGCACTGATGCACGATATGGGAACATCGGTTGGGATGATGTATCACCCCAACGAGTCGGCAGCCTACAGTGAGAATGTTCCAATGGCTATGTCCACCTATTTCGGCTACTCAAAGAGTGCAAGAATTGCCCATGGCATATCGTACAACCAAAGCGAATGGAACGATTTGCTGCGAGATAATATCGACAAATGTGGTCCCACCTATTTCAGTGGCAGTGGCGATATGGGCGGTCACGCCTTTATTCTCGACGGCTATGCCACAGATGACTACTTCAGCATCAACTACGGCTGGGGAGGTGTGAACAATGGCTACTACCAACTCCCCAAAACCGAGTTCTACCTCAATCAGGCTGCAGTGGTGGATTTGGTTCCCGACACCAATGGCACCTCGACCTATATCGATGACCTTGGTCTCGTGGTTTTGGGATATATTGACGATATGGGTAATTTCGTTAC
Source organism: uncultured Alistipes sp. (assembly GCA_964521245.1). Taxonomy (GTDB): domain Bacteria; phylum Bacteroidota; class Bacteroidia; order Bacteroidales; family Rikenellaceae; genus Alistipes. The sequence goes on from CAZFQU010000051.1 coordinate 11,662, forward strand.
TGCGTACCGAGGCATAATAAGTCAGACGGCGCAACACACATTAGGCGAGGAGTTTGGGTGCATGATAGGTGGCATTATCAACAATGGTTCAACCACTTTCAATGGCGATATTCAGTTGGCTCTGTGTGATAGCGATGGCAATATCAAACAAACCCTTTTCATGGATGAGGGCATTAGCTTGGAGCGCAACTATTACCACTATCACAACCAGATTATAAATGTTACGATAACCACCCCGATTGAGGAGGGTGATCGTCTGCGCATACTCTACAAAGGCAGCTACTCGAAGGATTGGCAGTGGGCTCGCCGATATAGTGAGGATGCTGTCAACGAGGTACTTATAGCAGCCACGCCCGAAGAGGTGGCAGAGCATCTGTCGCTTATTTTCGACAAGGAACAAAAGCAGGTATATCTAAGCTCCGATATAGGTCTAAGGATTGTGTGTCAGGAGGAGAGTGGCAACCAAATCTCTACCCTGCTGCCATCCTACTCGACCCACACAATGGATGTTCAGAGCGGAACGTACAACCTGAGCATCTACTCTGGCGAAAGAGCCTACGAACTGAAATTGCGCTTTTAATTGCTGTTCGGTCAGATATATAGATTAGATTGGGGCTGTCCATCAAATTAGTGTTTGAGGCAACCCCAATCTATTTGTCTGACATTTTGTCACTACGATTGTCATTTTTTATGACAAAACTAAAGTTTTGATGCTTTGGCACACCTATTGCTCAGACTTGGGGCAAAAAAGCAAACAAAAAAATCTAAATACAAATAACAATAAAAAACGAATCGTATGAATGTAAAACCGTTAGCAGACAGAGTGTTGGTATTACCCAACCCTGCTGAAGAGAAGACCGCCGGTGGTCTGTTTATTCCCGACACAGCAAAGGAGAAACCCCTGATGGGTAAGGTTGTAGCCGTAGGTCCCGGCACCAAGGAGGTTGAGATGGAGGTTAAGGTTGGCGACCAAGTTCTCTATGGTAAGTATGCCGGCACCGAGCTTCAAATCGAGGGCGAGAACTACCTGATAATGAAGCAAAACGATATACTTGCTGTAATCTAAAATCGTCTATTTCGCTTTCTGCTCGTGAATCGAAACGGAGCAATAACGGTGGTGGAGTTCACCGAAACGGAGCAATAAGACTAAAAACAAAAACTTAAGAAAATGGCTAAAGAGATTAAATATAATGTAGAGGCTCGCGAGGCTCTCAAGGAGGGTGTAGATGCGCTGAGCAATGCCGTAAAGGTAACACTTGGACCTAAGGGTCGTAACGTAATTATCGACAAGAAGTTTGGCGCACCTCAGGTTACTAAGGATGGTGTGACCGTAGCTAAGGAGATTGAGCTTGAGGACCCATTCGCAAATATGGGCGCACAGATGGTTAAGGAGGTTGCTTCGAAGACCAACGACGATGCAGGTGACGGTACCACAACCGCAACCGTACTTGCTCAGGCAATCATCGGCGTAGGTATCAAGAACGTAACCGCAGGTGCCAATCCTATGGACCTAAAGCGTGGTATCGACAAGGCGGTAGCCAAGGTTGTTGAGTCGCTGCGCTCGCAGAGCGAAGAGGTAGGTGGCGATAATGCTAAGATTGAGCAGGTTGCGACCATCTCGGCTAACAACGACAACGCCATCGGTAAGCTTATTGCTGAGGCTATGGCAAAGGTTAAGAACGAGGGTGTTATCACCGTTGAGGAGGCTAAGGGCACCGAGACTCACGTCGAGGTTGTCGAGGGTATGCAGTTCGACCGTGGTTACATCTCGGCATACTTTATGACCGACACCGAGAAGATGGAGGCTCAGCTCGACAAGCCCTACATCCTTCTGACCGACAAGAAGATTTCGACAATGAAGGAGCTGATGGGCGTTCTGGAGCCTGTTGCTCAGAGTGGTCGCGCACTTTTGATTATCGCCGAGGATGTTGACGGCGAGGCTCTTTCGGCTCTGGTTGTCAACAAGTTGCGTGGTACGCTCAAGATTGCGGCTTGCAAGGCTCCCGGCTTCGGCGACCGTCGCAAGGAGATGCTCGAGGATATTGCAACCCTCACCGGTGCAACCGTAATCTCGACCGACAAGGGTATGAAGATGGAGGATGCAAACCTGCAGATGCTCGGTACTGCCGACAAGGTTACCCTCAACAAGGAGAATACCACAATCGTTGATGGTGCCGGCAACAAGGAGGCTATCGCTGCACGCGTAGCACAGATTCGCGCATCGATTGAGAAGGCTACTTCGGACTACGACCGCGAGAAGCTTCAGGAGCGTCTGGCTAAGTTGGCAGGCGGTGTTGCCGTACTCTACGTTGGTGCTGCAACCGAGGTTGAGATGAAGGAGAAGAAGGACCGCGTAGATGACGCTTTGGCAGCAACCCGTGCAGCTGTTGAGGAGGGCATTGTTCCCGGTGGTGGTGTTGCCTACATTCGCGCTACGGCTTCGCTCGAGGGTCTCAAGGGCGAGAACGAGGACCAGACTACCGGTATTCAGATCGTAAAGCGCGCTATTGAGGAGCCTCTGCGCCAGATTGTATCCAACGCCGGTGGCGAGGGTTCGGTTGTTGTAAACAAGGTTAAGGAGGGCAGCGGAGCCTTTGGCTACAATGCTCGCGACGACCGCTTCGAGGATATGCTCGCAGCCGGTATTATCGACCCCACCAAAGTTTCGCGTGTAGCTCTGGAGAATGCCGCATCCATCGCTTCGATGTTCCTGACCACCGAGTGTGTACTCGCCGAGAAGAAGTCGGAGCAGCCCGCAATGCCTGCAATGCCCGCAGGCGGTATGGGCGGTATGATGTAATTTGCACTGAGTCGCAATTCAATGAGCCTGTCTAACAAGTTTTTTGTTAGATGGGCTTTTTTTATATTTGTGAC
>CAZFQU010000052.1:0-14406 GCA_964521245.1 uncultured Alistipes sp.
TCGTCACAAATATAAAAAAAGCCCATCTAACAAAAAACTTGTTAGACAGGCTCACGCAGGGGGAAAATTTGCCTATGTGATAATTTTTAGTAACTTGCAATAAAGAAATTTTGTTTTACCTCCTAAATTTTACGCTTATGAAAAACAAATTGATTTGGATGCTGCTTTCACTGTTGGGGTTTTCTACGGCATGTGACAAGCTTGGTTTGCAGTCCGATGCGTATGGCACGCCACACGCCTATTTTTCGGTTAAGGGTAAGGTTGTTAATTCCGAGGGTGAACCTATTCAGAATGTAGAGGTAAACCCCGAGGATGGACCTATTGTTTTGACCGACCAATTTGGAGAGTTTGTCTTCGATAAATCGATGGCATTTAGCCTACCTGACGATAAGCTCACCTTCGCATTTAGGGATGTTGACGGTGAGCAGGGGGGACTTTTTAATGATAAAAGTTTAGAAGTTGAGTTTAGGCAGGTCAAGGCTGGCTCAGGAAGTTGGTATTCGGGAACCTATGAGGCTGATGACCAAAATGTGGTGATGCAACAGGTCACTGAATATGGCGGCTACAAGGTGTATGGTTACCTAATAGATCGTTATGCCTCTGGTAGTAGACCTACAAAGAGTCTTGAGGTGCGTACAACTATTGACGATCAGGTTACATATACAGATGTTTATGGATATTTTGAGATAACTGCTCAAACAAAGCTCTCGGAGCGCGTGCAGAAGCTAATCGTAAAGGACGTAAGTGATGAGCCACATTATAAAGATAAGGAGTTCTCGATTTCGTTCAAACTTATTGATGACGCATATGTTTGCGATGTTGGGCGAGTTAATGTACCTCTACTTGAAGAGAAATAGAGTCTTCCTCTAAGAGAGTGTTAACCTAAACTTGAGAATTAAGCCTATGGGAAAATCTATTGGAATACGCAAAAAATTGGCATTGGAGCTTTTTCGTAAGGTGGAGGCAGACCACGTCGCAAAGCACGAACTACACACTCTCTTTTGGGAGTGTACATTGAGGTGTAACCTCAGTTGCAGACACTGCGGTAGCGACTGTCGTACAGAGTCGCTTATGCCCGATATGCCGGCAAAGGACTTTTTCAAGGTCCTCGACGAGCAGATTACACCCAATGTCGATACGCATAAAGTGCTGGTCATTCTCTCGGGTGGCGAGGTGCTTGTGCGTAAGGATTTGGAGCAGATAGGTTTGGGTCTTTACCGCCGAGAATATCCGTGGGGTATGGTGACCAACGGTCTTGCGCTCGACGAGCGACGCTTCGAGTCGCTCCTGCGTTCAGGGTTGCACTCTATAACCGTCAGTCTCGATGGTTTCAGCGAGGAGCATACCTACATTCGTCAACACCCCCTGAGCTTCGAGCGTGCGCTGAGGGCTGCCGAGATGGCTGCTGCCGAACCTTCGATAGCATTTGATGTTGTGACCTGCGTAACGCGCCAACTCTTACCCCGCCTTGACGAGTTCACGGAGCTGCTTATTTCGCGTGGCATTAAGTCGTGGCGATTGTTTACCATCTTCCCCGTAGGACGTGCAGCGCAGGATGAGCGTCTGCAGCTCACCGACGAGGAGTTCACTCGCTTTATGGAGTTCTTGGAACGTACCAGAAAAGAGGAGAGCAGAATCAGTGTGTCATACTCCTGCGAGGGATTCTTAGGTGGATATGAGGCTGAGGTGCGCGATAAGTTCTTCAGCTGTCAGGCAGGAGTCTCGGTGGCGTCGATTCGTGTCGATGGCTCGATTTCGGGCTGTACATCTATCCGCTCGAACTTCCATCAGGGCAACATCTACAAGGATAACTTCTGGGATGTGTGGACCTCGCGCTTCGAAAAGTTCCGTAATCGCGAGTGGGCAAAGAAGGGCGAGTGTGCCGACTGCGAACTCTTCCGCTACTGTAAGGGTAATGGTATGCACCTCTATGACGACGACGAGAATCTGCTTCTGTGTCACCACAAAAGGTTGGTAAGATAGATTTAGTTGTTTGTACACACTTATATAGACAAAAAATGGACCTGCCTAAAACTTATTAGACAGGTCCTTTTGTGTGGTAGGTAGTATGTTAAATTACTTTCTCTTAGCAGTATTTTCAATCTTAACCTCGCGAACAAGGCAACCGGGGTAGATGCGACCTGCACCTGCGGTAATCTTAAAGGTGGTAGCCTTCAAGAATGCGTTACCCTCAGCATCCTCGCCCTTAGGCTTCTCGCCGTCAGCTGCATAAGCCTCAGCAATCTCAAGTGCGCCAAAGCGGTTATCCCAAATCATGCCCGGAACAGGCTCGATGCTGCCAATCTTGTTGTAGGAAATCGAACCATCCTCGTTCTGAACCTGCATCAAGACCTCGAACTTCGACTTCTCGTTGATACCCTCCTTAAGACCGATAGCCACCTCGCAGGTGTTACCATCCTCGCTGATGCTCAAGATAGGTACGTTAACCTTAAACTCGTCGAAACTGCGCTGGAGATTGAGAATCGACTCGTCGAGTGCGCGACCACAAGCAACGGTCATCTGCTCGTCTTCCGACTTCTTGGTGAAGGACTTCGATGCGGTGAAACCCTTGGTGGTCGAGGTCGAACCTACATAGCTGAGTTTGAACAGATCGCTGAGGTTGAATGCCTCGAGGCGAGCCTTACGTGTAGCCTCGTCGGTTATGCTCTCATCGAGCCAATGCTCAGCATAGATGGTGTCGAGCAAATCCTTGTTCCAATCCAAACGGAAGAGGTACGAGGTGATGTTCACACCAAAACCATCAATCTCGTTAACGCCGGCTGCAGCCATATCTGTAAGGTTCGAAACATCGGTACCTGTAACAGCTCCGGCAAGTGCGCCAAGGAAGCGGATTGCGCCGGCAGCCTTTGCACTCTTCTCGCCCTTTTCGGCGTAGGTGATATCGTTAACCAAAAGGAAGGTCTTGCCGATAAGCTCCTCACCCTGATCACCAAGGCTCATGATACCATACGAGCTGTTCTGTGCCTCCTCAATGTCGCTCTGCTGTGCGCTGTAAAGACCACGCTCGCTGAGCAGGTCGAAGTTCATGTTACCATTTTCGTCGCGGTTGAACCACTTAGCAATCATCTGACGAGCAATATCATTCTCGGCGATAAATGCCTGAATATCGGCGAGGTTAATTTCATCACGGTCCTTCGATGCCTTCTTCTTAGCCTTTACAGCCGATGATTCGAACGATTTAATCTGAAGGTCGTGGTTGTTGAACTTGTCGGGAGTGGGCAGCGTCATAAATACGCTGTTGATGGTCTCACCCTGATCCTGATTCGAGTGCTTGATAAGTACGGTATAGAGCGAGCTACGACGATATTTCTGAATCGAGCCGTCCTCAGCCTTACCATCCGCTGTTGCCACATTCTCCTGTGCCATTACACTGCCGGCAAACAAAAGTGCGGCAGCCGCAAGTAAAAGTTTCTTCATTTTTTTTGATGTTATTGATTGTAAATATGTTTGGGCTGATTTTTTAATGGCTCGCTGAAAATTCTCAGCGTCCATTTCGTTGATTGATTAACTCTGTGTGTGGGTCGTCAATCTTTAGGTTTCTTATCACAAAACGTGGTGGCAATTGTTTGCCACCTCGTTTTGTGTAGAATATTATCCGAATACTAAACTCTGAAATCGGGGGTTAGAAAATCCACGACTCGTCGTAGTAAACATCGCGCTGGTTGTTACCAAACGAAACACCAACCTCGCGCCATGCGTTAATCTCTGCCATGCTCTTCTCGTGAGCGCGGTCAGCATCACGAGCCTCGAGATTGCGATAGTACTCGATATCGTCACCCACGCGCTGCTTGATCTCCTGTGCCAGAGCCTGTGCCTCGTCGTAGCAGGATGCCTCGGGCAGAATCTCTGCCAGATACTCGCCTGCCTCAGATGCAGCGTTGAAGTCCTGACCGGCATTCCATACCGAACGAGCCTTAGCAAGGCAACGGTTAGCGTGGTCGTCGATATACTTCTGATAGATGCCCGTAGCAACATCTATCACCTTCTGGTAGCTGGGGCATACCTCGGGAACAAGCGAGAGGCGGAACAGAGCCTCGTCATACTTATAGACCTTAGCCAGCGACTGAGCGATAGCAATGATGTTGTCAATCTGACCTTCGTAGTAGTCAACAATCTCCTTGTTGGTCTTTACGAGGAAGTTCTTGAGTGTGCTGTTCGAGGGCGAAACCTGCTTGAAGCAAGCCATGTAAGCCTTGGTCTCGCTGTTGCCCACACCGTGTGTCGAGAAGCTGGTCGAGCCAAAGACCTTCTTCGACATTGCATCGACAATGTAGAGTGTCAGGTCAACCTCCTGACGATACTTGGTAGGTGCGCCCGGAATAACCTGCATATCGACCTTAGTAGCGGTGCAGGTCATATAGAATTGTGCGAAGTCGTCGGTAGCACCCATACCACTCTGGGCAGCAGCTGCCTTGAACTTGTTCTTCAAGGTGTTGCGAGCCTCCTCGGGGATGTTATCCAACTCGTCGGGCAGATATACTGAGATAGGTACCTTTGCCGGAGCTGCCGGAGCTGTTGTCTGTTGAGCCTTTGCACTCAGCGAGGTTAACATAACAGCACAAGCTATGATGAAATTAAGTGTACGTTTCATATCCTTGTAGTTTTATTGGGTTACTCTTATTTGTTGCCGATGATTACTGTGGCCTGACCCAGACCCTGATTCATCACCTTTATAAGCTCGATGCTGCAAGGCTCGCCCTTCAGGTAGCGAGTAAGGTCGCGTGCGAAGTTGTTGGCTGCAATGGGACGACCTCTGTCGTCGTAAACGGGAATGCGAACATCGTCAAACTGCATATAAAGCTCGTTGTCGTCAACCAGGTTGTAGCGACCCTGAACAGTATGCTCATATACCCAATCCTCGATAAGCTCGCGAAGCTCATAGCCGTCATACTCGGTCTCGAGGTCAATATCCATATCGTTGTCAAATACGTTGATGTTCAGCGCAATAGCTCGACCATTGGTGAGCAGGTCGTCGAAGTGGTTCTGCAGACGGTCGCAGAAGAGATTCATGTGGTCGTTAACAGCCGAGGTGAGCAGGGTAGCGGTAACTACACAGCTCGAGGGCTCGCCCGTACCACCTGCCGATGCGACCTCGTTGTTGGTGTATGCATCCAAACCGCGCAGGGTGTAGGTGATAGAACGCTTAGGACCCATTTGGTTAACGGTCCAAGTAAGCTCGATTATGATGTCGCAGCGAGCTCTCTGGCGCAACTCCATAAGGTCGTTGGTCTTTACAGACGCATCACCTCCCTTGTTGGTAACAGCGGCAAGCTCTGCCTGCTGGCGGTTGATTGATGCCATGGTCTGCTGAAGGTCGTCAAGGGGGAATCCTCTGTCTGCCATCAGACCGTTGATAGCCGAGATAACGGGAATCAGGTCACTACACTCGACCAATGCTTTCTTATAATCAGGGATATACTCAATAACGCCCTGATTGTCATACTGCTGCATATAGCCATTCTGGTGGCACCACGAGTCGCTGGGAACAACCATCAGTCGGGGCTTCTTTGCCTGACCAAAGACGGCACTTACCATAAGGCACAGGCACGAAATTAAAAATAGCTTCTTCATCTTAATTCTATGATTTAATTTTTAGTTTTTTCGTTGCTTATCTATCGGGACTTTAGATTGGTTTATCGATAAAGTTCCTTTTTTGATTACTTCTTGCCGATGCTTAGGGCTTCAAGATACCTTTCTCGATGAGATAGTTTCTCAGGTCGAATCTCATAACTCGGGCAGTGACCGACTCCTTGATTTGCCAAGTGGTCTTCTCTCGCTTCTCCTTCTTGCTCACATCGTCTTGTGCGCTTACGAAGAGCTGCCATTCGCCATTGTCGGTGAAGAATGCCTCGAAGAATGCACGATACTTCTGGTCGGCGTTAACCTCGGTGAGCAGAGGTTTTGAGAGTTGAGTCTCGCCCGGGATGTTGACGCCCTTGAAAATCACGTCGCGCACAGCTTGCTTGCGAGCCTGAATACGAGCATCCTTAGCAGTAGGACCCAAGCCCCATGCACGAACCGTAATCGAGCCGTCACCATTATTATTCATGAAGGTTGTGGGCGAGGGGTAGAAGGTCGAGGTGTCGGGTTCTACAACCTTCTTCGAGCAGCCTACAAAAGCGATGGCTGCAACTATAATTGCTAAATATAACTTCTTCATATCGGTGTGTCTTTAGAATTGATAACCAAGTTTTAACTGCATAAGGTGCAGGTAGCCGTTCTTAAGAGTCTCCACGCCCTGATATTTCCATCCCTGCTGTGCGGTGTAGCTCAGCGCGAGGGTGAAGTGGTGGCGAGTCTCGGTGCCGAAGCGAAGACCCAACACCGGCTGAAGCATCAGACCATCGTTGAAGGTGTGACCTGCGGAGAACTGCCAATAGGGTACCACGCTGCGCGACTTGCCCGAAATAAAGGCTCCGCGAAGCTGACCGTAGAGGGGGAATGCCCATGCAAAATCTTCGTTATCCATTTCGTGATTGAATCTTAAATCGTCCTGAATAGCGTAGTAGCGCACACCACCACCGATACCAATCATCAAGAACTCGTTGAAACGGTAACCCATCGTAACGTTAAGGTCGATGGGCAGAGCAGGAGCAGTACTGTTCTTGTTGTATTTGTCGAGTGCCACACCCAGACCCAAGTCAACCGAAGCCCAGTAGCCCTTATCAGACTCCGAGAAGTCGGTATAGCGAATGCTCTTGCCTACCTCGGGGGTTATAGCCAGCTGCTCTCCGTTGTCGATGCGACGAACCTCTACCATTCTGAATGTGTAGGTCTCGCCATTTGTCGCCTTGATTTGAACCTGCGAATCTGTCGATGATATAATCTCGCCTTTGACGATGTTGCCGTTGTTCAGATAGACAACATCGTATGCCTGCTGAGCATAGAGTGTCGCACTTGCCAGCATAAGGCTTAACAGAAGAATAAGTCGTTTCATAACTCTCTTGTTTTAGGGGTTATGGGCAACTTGCCCACTAATTAGCAAGGGTGAGGGGTTTAGAAGCCGCTCGACAGACCACGAACGATACCTGCCTGCTCAAGATTCTTGCGCAGCTGTGCGGTATTTACCTGAATGGTCTGACCAATCTTATACTCCTTACCAACCTTGGTCACCTCGGGTGAACCAACAACGTTGGTCACGTAGCGCATATAGTCGCCACCCTCTCTGAAGAATGCCTTGAAGAACTCAGCATTGTTGGACAAAGCAGCCGCATCGCGTACGATGGGGGGCTGAGTTGCACCTGCACCCGAATAACCCTTGAAGAGTACACCGTGAACGGCATTCTTCTTGGTCTGCTCGATAGCGATATTGGGGTTCTTCGAGTAGTTCCAAACTTTTACGTTAGCAAGACCTGTTCCTGCACTCTTGATATACTCCAACTCATAGCGGAAACTCTGAGTGTCGGCATCAGCCTGCTCTTGCTTCTTTTTGCTACCTGCGTATGCGATCATACCGGTACAAGCCAATAGGCATAAAACTAATAACAGTTTTTTCATAATGATAAAAATTTAAGTTGTTTTACTTTCGAATCGTAATCGGGAGAGTCTGCGTTGCGTATCAAACGCTATTTTGCTCCGATTTATTACTCTAATTGGGTTATATTCTAATCACAAAGTAAAGAAAAAATCCCTTGATATCCAAATATTTGCCCCGATAATTACACTTTGAGGTGTGGAATAGTAGTTCAATTTTGCACCTTTGTGGGTGTAAGGGGTATAAGAATGGAGCCTGTCCGAAAATTGTCGGGCAGGCTCCAATTTTTTTAGTCACAGATATATGTTAATAATCGAATGCTCCGGAGTAGTCAAACGTAATCAGATATCTGCCATCGGCGGTTTTGACGCTACCCGTAATGGTATTTTGGTCGCTGCCCTCGCCCATTTGGGTTGTGATATCGATGTAACACTCCTCGGAGTCGAGTAGCATCGAGAGAGCTTCGCCTCGTTTGATGCCAATCTCCGAAGGACTCTCTGCCGAGAAATCAATCCAATTGCCCGACTCGGGAGCCGATGTGCGCAGATAGTATCTGCCGGCAGGCAGGTAGTCGTGGTTCTCGGTCTGAGGAACAAAGTGCAGGGTCTTGCCGTAGGTGTTATCGCCATACCAATCCATTACCCAGTGGCTGGGGTTCTCGTTGTCGCGATAAATCCAGATAAGCAGATTGCGCTCCAGAAGTTCGGTCACCTGTGCGGGACCATCGCCATAGAGGTTCAGCGGACCCGTACGGTCAACATTCAGAGTGAGTGTTCCTGCCTTGTTGCAGATGGTAGCCCAGATGTAGCTCTCGCCGGTAGAGGAATCATACTCCACATTGAGCTTTGTCTGTGCGCCTTTGTTGTTCAAACTGCCAAGGTCGGTGACAACACCATCATACTGAATCCACGACTCCTCAATCATGATGTAAGGAGAGGTCTGGTCGGGAAGACTCTCCGAGGAGTAGGCAAGATACTCGCCCGAGGGGATATAGGCAATCTCCTGATAGGTCTGAATCGACAATCCGACGGTGTTGCCACTGCGGTCGGCAAACTCGAGATACCATACGGTGTTGCTGACGTCGGTGTTTACCGAAGCAGAGATATTCTCAATCTCGATAGTGTCTGTCATCTCGCCCTCGATCTGTACGCCGGTTATATCGCCCGAGTAGTTGATGGTTACCATCGTGTCGTCAACAAGGAAGAGGGTACCCTCAATCTCCCATTTGCCCGATACCACGTCTGACATGATGGTCAGTGCGCCATCGCTGGGTGAGAATGCGGGCAGGGTCTGATTTCCGCTCTCGTCCTTCTTCTCAACCTTCGAGTTCTCGACATTTATCTTGTAGTCGCTGCCCGATGTGGAGAAGAAACTATCGATTCTATTGCCTGTAAGGCTCAACGAGATAATATATTCGTCGTTCTCCAAGGTCAGCAGATGCAGATAGGCATCATGGGGGTTGGGGTTAATCACCTCTGCCTCGCCACCCGAATAGGCAATAGTCTCGATAATTTCGGTTGCAAGGGTTGTCATCTCGATATTCTCCATAAGGGTATTACCCTCTGCGTCGCGAGCTGCGGCATATACCTGATAGGTGGTCTCTGCCATCAAACCCTCTTGCCATACGGCGAGAAATTCGGTGTTCAGCTCCTCTTCCGATGCAGCTACACCCTTCTCGAGTACAGCCTCGGGAGTGTAAAACTCTTCAGTGATATCGGTCTTTACTATCCAAGCCAGCTCCACAGCATTCTCACTCGAGATAAGGAACGAGAGTGCAAGGTCGGTAGCCTCGCTCGGAGTCAGCGTCAACTTAAGTTCTTTCTTGGGTTCGGGCTTCTCTTCTGCCTTGGTCCTGAAGTCGATTTGAGCGAGTTTGTAGCTCTGCGACTTGTTGTTCACTGCCGCAACAAAGAGACGATATTCCGTGTCATTTGTCAACTCGTCAACCACAAATTGGGTGGGGTTAACCTGCTCATCGTTCCAAATTTTTGAGGCGTCAAGCTCGATTTCCGTGCCGTTGTTGATGATGGTTTTTGCATCGGCATTGGAGGCATCAGCTAAAGGTATTGCCATAAATGCAGCCTTGTCGGCATAGCGTATTGCAGTAGTGAACTCTGCGCTCGTAAGCTCGCTGCTAATGTGCTTAAGGTCACTGAGTTCCACCTCGTAGGTTTTTCCTTGAGGTGTGGGGTCTTCTTTGTCGCTACACGAGATAAAGAGTGCAGAAACCAAACAGATAAGTGTAAATAGTCGTTTCATATTTTTTGTGATTTTAGATTTCTTAATGGCAAAATTAAGAAATACTATCTAAAAAAACAAGACAAGAGACCTCTAAAGCCTCTTGTCTATAAAATTATGGTAATTATATACAATTTTACACTTGGTGTAAAATTACCGCTTTTTCAGCCGTTAGGCTGACCAAGTCCCCTGCCCGAGGCGGGGGATTTAGGGGGTGGGTCAGCAACTAAAACCACGGCGTAACGCCGTGAATTGGCAGCAGTCCGAAGCGAACATTGTTCCCTTAAGTGTAATTTCGTATATAAGCGCCAAAATTATGTTACAAAAATATTTGAGAATATCTACTAAACGAAAGGAAGCTTAACAACCTCAGCCTTGAGATAGCGACCACGCACCTCAACAGCAATCTGAGTACCAACCTTTGCATACTCGGGCTTAACATAACCGGTACCGATACCAATCTTCAAGCAGGGCGACATGGTACCCGAAGTTACGTGGCCAATCTCCTCACCCTCAACGGTGGTGAGCTTATACTCGTGACGAGGAATACCGCGGTCGATGAGTTTGAAGCCGATGAGCTTGCGCTTCAGACCCTCAGCCTTCTGCTGCTCCATATATGCGCGGTCGATGAAATCCTTACCCTCGGCAAACTTGGTAATCCAGCCCAGACCTGCCTCGATGGGCGAGGTGGTGTCGTCGATATCGTTGCCATAGAGGCAGAAACCCTTCTCAAGACGCAAGGTGTCGCGTGCGCCCAAACCGATATTCTGAAGACCCATCTCCTTGCCTACTGCCCAGAGAGCCTCCCAGAGCTTCTCGCCATCCTCGTTTGCTACATAAATCTCGCAACCGCCTGCACCGGTGTAACCCGTAATCGAGAGAATAGCGTCGATACCTGCCACCTGCATCTTCTTGAAGGTGTAGTATTCCATATCCTCAACGGGCTCCTGACACATCTTCTGAACGATTTTCATCGCGTTGGGACCCTGAATTGCCAACTGGCAAATCTCGTCGGAAGCGTTGTAGAGCTGCTTGCCGTGGCCTGCCTCCATACCCATCTTCGCACCCTCAGCGCAGATGTGATTCCAATCCTTCTCGATGTTGGCTGCGTTGACTACCAGCAGATAGCACTCAGCATCAACACGGTAAACGAGGATGTCGTCAACGATGCCGCCCTTGCCATTGGGCATGCACGAATACTGTACCTTGCCGTCGAAGAGCTTCGATACGTCGTTTGAGGTGATGTGCTGCAAGAGGTCCAAAGCCTTGGGGCCCTTAACCCAAATCTCGCCCATGTGGCTCACGTCAAATACACCGGCGTTGTTGCGTACGCAAAGGTGCTCGTCATTGATACCCGAGAACTCGATAGGCATATTGTAGCCTGCAAACTCTGCCATCTTTGCACCATTAGCAATGTGGTAATTGGTAAAAACTGTTGTTTTCATTTTGTGTGTTAATAGTTTTAGTTGTTTATGTTTTTTGTTGTGTATAGTCTTTAACTCCCACTCCTCCTTATCGTCCGAAGCATATTGCCACGCCTATCGAGAGGCTCTGGTTGTATATGTTGCGACCTTCGTGGCTCATAGTCGGCACTATCGAGCGACTATAACCTGCCGCCATACGGAAAGTGCCTGCCTCGAATATCAATCTCGCTCTCACTCCTGCGTCCCAATCATTGGGCTTGAAGCCCGCAGGGGCGTTCGACGATATTGCATAACCTCCATAGATGCCGCCACCCAACATCACTTTGCCGATACTTGTCCTTAGCGCCACCAGCTGAATCTCGGCAGGAACGGTCAGATAGTAATACCTCAAAGGGCTATCTCCATCCTTGCCACCTATGCTGCGAAACGACAATCCAAATTCGCTCTCCCATCTGTCCGAAATTATATATCCTGCCGTGCCTGAGAAGTAGAATCCCGTACGGAAGGTATTGTAGGGGCTTTTGGGCAGCTGACACACGTCAACGCCTATCTCGCCATGTATCGACCACTTCGAGTAGGAGAGTCTCATTCCGAAGGGTAGAAACGCTCGTTCCTCCTCGGTGGGGTTATCGACTATGGTATAACCCTCGGGGATATCGCCCGAATGGTTATGGTCGTGACTGTGGTTGTGGTGGTGCGAGTGGCTATGTTCGCCCACTATATCGCAGTGGCTAATCTGAGCCAATTCCTCCTCGCTGAATGCCTGCTTAAGAAAGTCGGCAGTCTTTGACGGCTCTCTGAAGTAGCCCGGGAGACGACCAATCACCTCTCCCTTGTTGCTGAGCAGCACCAGCTCCGGCACTCCGCCACTTCGGGCATAGCTCTGGTAGAGCTGTCGGTTTTGCGCTACGTCTATATCCAACATCTTGAGGTCGAGGTGGTTGAGAAGTCTCAATACCTCAGGGTCGGTAAAGGTGTGACGCTTGACCATCTGGCAGGGACCACACCACGAGGCTGTGAAGAAGAGAAGTGTGGGAGTTGGGTTTTGCTCCTGTGCCCTTGTCGGCATCATCCCGACAATGGTCACCAACAGCAACAATATATACCTTACAACAACTTTCATACCCTCAGCGGTTTAGTCTCTTGCCTCACTTCGCCTTGCTTTGCCCCTCTTGCCTCACTTCGCTCTTAATCTCTCTTGAGGCCCAGTCTCGGACAACGCTTAAACTCCTTCTCGCGGTCGAACAGATACCTATATGTAGTGTGCATCTTGTGCTTTGTTGCGCAGACATAGCCCTCGACCATTCGCATCATCACGGGGTTGAAGTCGCCAATCCAAGCCAACTCGAGCGACTTGTAGGGCAGATTCTTGACATCCTGCTCGAAAGCGTAGATTATACCCGACTCAATACCCTTGCCGTGATATTCGGGACTCACACCAAATATAAGACCAAATACGCGGTCTGCCTTATTCGTGAACTTGAGTCGCCACATCATCCTCAATTTGTTCCACCAGCCGAACTTACCCTTGAAATCGGCAATTATACGATTCAAGTCGGGAATCATAATGAAGAAGCCTATGGGCTGGTCGTTGTAGTAGGCGAAATAGACTATCCTCTCGTCGAGTATAGGCTTGAGAGCCGACATCAGCTTCATCGCCTGCTCTTTGGTCATCTGCTTCACACCCGAGAATTTCGACCATGCCTTATTATATACCTCGCGAAAATCCTCGGTCACTCGCTCCAATTCACTCTTCTTTATATGCTCGAATCTGTACTCTGGCATTGTTTGCAGTCGCTTAACGCGCTCATATACCGAGTCAGAAAAGAGTCCCACCTCTACCTTTCGATTATAGGTGTGCTGATTGAAGTAGTTTTGGAAGCCATACTCCTCGAACAACTCCTTGTAGTAGGGTGGGTTGTAGGGATTCTCAAAGAGGGGTTGGCTCTCAAACCCATTGACCAACACTCCCCACCACGAGTCGCGCGGACCGAAGTTGATGGGACCATCCATAGCCTCCATGCCCTTGCTTTGGAGCCATTCGCGGGCGGCATCAAAGAGTAGCGTGGCAACCTCTTGGTCGTTTATAGACTCGAAAAATCCGCATCCTCCTGTGGGCTGCTCCTCGATGGCTGCCTGCTCGCGATTGTAGAAAGCGGCAATTCGACCTACCGTCTTTCCCTGCTTGTCGCGTGCCACCCAACGTATAGCCTCGCCATTTTCGAAGAGTTTGTTGCTTTTGGGATTGAATATCGCTTTGAGCGAATCGTCGATGGGGCGTACCCAATATTCGTTACCCTCATATATGCTCTCAACCATATCGAGCCACTCGCGCTCATCTTTGGCTGTGTTTACTTGGCGTAGTGTGTATGTGTTAACTCTCTTCATCCTTTTGAAATCGGTGTATGGTGCGCCATACTCTACTATCGCAGGCGTAAACGCTACCCCCTTTTGTGACATAAATTTCTCGGTGTTTTACCTTTATTAACTACAAAGGTAGTAATTTTTTTGAAAAACGCTCAATATTTTCGCTCAGCTTTTTCGAAACTTGCCATAAAAAACTTGGCAATTCGACCTATTTGCGAGATAAAATGGCTGGGAGAGAAAAAAAATTAAAAAAAAATTCGCCTATCTAAAAAATATGGTTACCTTTGTGGTACTAAACGTAACTGTGCATTACGGAAAAAAGTCTGCTTCCGAGTTGTTGGGCAGACCCGATGAAAAAGAGAAACAACCACATTTATTTAACAATAAACTACTTTTACAAAATGGATGTTAAAACTTTAATGGCTGAGCTCGAGCGCAAGCACCCGGGCGAAAGCGAGTACCTGCAGGCAGTGCAGGAGGTGTTGGAGTCGATCGAGGAGGTTTACAATCAGCACCCCGAATTTGAGAAGGCAAAGATCGTTGAGCGTATCGTTGAGCCCGATCGTATCTTCACTTTCCGTGTAACTTGGGTTGACGACAATGGCGAGGTTCAGACCAACCTTGGCTATCGCGTTCAGTTCAATAGCGCAATTGGTCCCTACAAGGGCGGTTTGCGTTTCCACCCCGCTGTTAACCCCTCGATGTTGAAGTTCCTCGGTTTCGAGCAGACCTTCAAGAACGCTCTGACTACCCTTCCTATGGGTGGCGCAAAGGGCGGTGCTGACTTCAACCCCGTAGGTAAGTCGGACGGCGAGATTATGCGTTTCTGCCAGGCATTCATGCAGGAGTTGTGGAACAACATCGGTGTTGATACCGACGTTC
>CAZFQU010000053.1:0-14265 GCA_964521245.1 uncultured Alistipes sp.
TCCAATGGTAATGAAACATTCAGCCAACTTTGCAGCAATCGCCACAAATGGAGCTATACGGAGTGGGCAGAGAATATCGACATCGAGACTCGCATGACAAGCAAATCTTTTGTCGAAGGCGATTACGAAGAGTGGTTTATGGAAACCCACCAACTATGTTGCTATATATATAATAGGTGCAGAGAAGGGTGCCGACTAAGCTACGACGAGGTAGCACACTTCTCGCCAATAATCGAAGAGCAGCTACTAAGGGCAGGATTAAGGTTGGCATATATACTTAACGAGATAATGTAAAACAATAAGAATCATCTGAATTACCAGATGATTCTTATTGTTTTACAAGGAAACACTATTTAACTGAAAAATAAAAAAAGTATCGTTTTTTTTATTAAACCATTTCTATTTTTCGTTTTTTTTGTTATATTTGCACCTGAGAACATTTCGTTAACTAATTCTGTGTGCAACCATGAGAAACTCCAATAGTCTAAAATCGCTGCTCATAGTTTTTTTCATGCTTACGCTTTTTGTCGGATGCGAGAAAGACCCACTAAACAATTATCCGGAATACGAAGAGCCTAAAGACGAATATATAGGCACAAATACCCTAATAACCATCGAAGAGGGGTGCGACACTTTGAACGTCGATAAAGTTGCCCTATACATCAAGACTCCGAGTGGCGAGGTGATTAAGCGTTACGGCGTACACAGTCGCCACGGCGAAGTCTCCAAATTTGAGCTGTATCACGGTCTGAAGGAGGGTGGCTATCAAGTGCTTTATGTGGAATATGAAACCACCGACGAAGATGGAAAGAGAGTGAGCGAGGAGCTTGGTTTGGGTTGTCGCATAACCTTCAGAGGGGGCGTAATGCATATGGTCAGCGAGTGGAACGATGATTTTGAGATGTTTAGCTCGGGAAGCGATATCGACACTCTCTATGTAGCATCGATTGACAACATCGTAAAGATTGTTTCCATGTCGAACGACGTTAGATACAACCGCGAATTTACCGATAGCATCTACTTCCTTCAGCTTCGAGATATCGACGGTCAAAAACTATCTAAGACCGTCAGTCGCGAATATGGATGGCTGCCCATCGGATATGACGAGGCTCTACCCTTCCGAGGCACTTATGATGGTGGCAACCACACCATCAGCGGTCTGTGGGTCAATCGTGAATATATGGCTCCTGTTGGATTTATCGGCTACTCGCAGGGTGCGCACATCTGTAACCTGAAGCTCGACGGACTCGACTTCTTGGGCGGTATGGCTGTGGGTGGTGTAGTCGGCGTAGCTGTCAGTGGTGGTGGCGAAAGACAGATGACCTTCATCAATAACTGCGAGGTGAAGAACAGTCAGATTAAGGGTTACGATAACAGCTATGGTGTGGGTGGAATCCTCGGCATTGTGGACTATCAGAGTGCAGCTCACGTCAATGGTTCGAAATCTACCGACAACAGCATCTACGCATCGAGCCACGCCGGAGGTGTGGTTGGAGCAGGTGCGCGAACATCTTCACTGATTACCTATCTGTGCGAAAACAGCAGCGACGTGACCTCGCAGTATAATTCCTGCGGTGGTATTGTTGCTCAGTGTGATACGCTGCTTGCCGGCGGATGCAAGAATTACGGCAGGATAAAGGGTGCAGTCGATTTCGTCTCTAAGAATAAGGAACAAGGCATTAGCAACGTAGGTTGTGGCGGCATTGCCGGAGGTACGGGAGTTGCGTTGCTTTCCGGCTGTATGAATATGGGCGAAATTACGGGTAAGTCGGGCGTAGGTGGCATTATAGGTAGTGCCAGATTTACAGGTGGCGACCCCGACGACGAGGGCTATATGTACAACAATGTGGCAATACACAAGTGCGCCAACTATGCCTCGGTGACAGGCGATGAGTTTGTCGGAGGTTTGTGCGGTGAGGCTCAGGTCGGAATATTTGGTGGCTACAACGAGGGTAATATCGTCTCACATACCAAGTATGCAGCAGGTATTGTCGGCAACGGAGCCTTAGCCGTGATTTACAACAGCCTGAACAAGGGTTATGTCTATGCAGCCGACTCGTTTGCCGCAGGAATAGTAGCAATGAGCGCGAGCGGTACTATTATCGCCAATCAGAACTATGGCGATATCGAGGCTGCCAACACCCACGCTGCGGGTATCATTGGCATAGCCGGCAATCGAATGACTGTCAGCTACTGCACCAATTTCGGCGATATCTACCAGACTGATTACACTCGCGCACTGACCGTTGCCGAATATTTTGCCGGTATCGGTGGCGAGTTTGGCGACCCCAACGATTGGACTGCTGCCGAGATTGCCTCGTTGGTATATGCCTCTGTCGAGATTGTTGTCGGCATTGCGGGTATCCCCTTCGCAGCATTAGATGTCTGCAATGTAGCAGGCAAGGCTGTGTGGTCATTCCTTTCGACAGCATCTACGATATTCGGAATAGGAACCATATTTATTGATGGCGGCATCTGGTGTTATAACATTTACGAGAAGGTTTTGGCTGAAGATTTACGCAAGAAGCAGGAGAACGACTACAAGGAGTTGCTCAAAGAGTGCGAAAAGGTTGACAACAGCATTTCGGCAGCCAGAGATTTTGAGTTTACCGCTCCGGGTGGATTCTCGGATGCAGTGGCAAGCAAGGAGCATAACAGACGCATAAGCGAACTTATCGAATATCTGACCGTATCGGAGGATAACGCTAAAGATTTCGACCAGCAGGTCAATCAGGAGCAATATGATAGGATGGAGACCCTCAACGACCAAGCACTTGCCAAGGATGTCACCCACTCCGTTCTATCGGGAATATTTATCGCCGTATCTGCAGCAGGAGCAGTAATCAGCATTGTGGCGAGCGGTGGTGCGGCAGCACCTATCATTGCCGGAGCAGTCGTTGGCGGTATAGGTGCAGTGCTTGGTGGAGCCAACTCTATATGGGAGACCACCACAACCTATGTTGACAATTGCGATATGGTGAGCCAAAATAGCAACTATGGCAGTCTGTATATCAACGAAGGCAGCACCAAGATTGGTGGCATAGTGGGCGTAGCTCAGGAGAATGTGATTATCGAAGATTGCATAAATGCCGGCAAAGGTATAGGCGGAGGTCATATTGCGGGCGAGGCATACCACCAAGCAAATATCAAGCGTTGTCTGTCGATTGCCGATGAGCAGGATTGGAACGGCAGAATCGTTGCAAGCAAGGACAACAACGCTACCACCGAGTCGCTCTACTACTACTCAAAGTCCGATACGGAGAATATCTCCTATGCAACCGGACTTACAATGAGCGAGATTCAGAACAAGGAGAGTTTCTCGGGATGGGACTTCGACTCCGAAGATGGGCAATGGTATATACCTTCCGGAACAGACAATCCCTATCCGATACCCTATAAATCAAGATTTGCAACAATTAAGTAACCAGCCATTAAAAACTATAACATATGAGACACTTGTTTAGATATATGGCAGTTGTGATTATCACAGCAATATTTGCCGGCGCGTGTACACAGACTGATGAGGAGCAGAAATTCAATCTTCCGACGCTCGAAGAGCTAAATGGTTCCTACCACTCAACATTCTATCTGCCCGCACTTTGGGAACTGACCTCTGCGGATGGTGAGCAGGCAAATGTAAAGCTCGAGTTTATGCCCCTGACACATCGCCTCGACAGCTACAACTACGACGGAGAACTCACTTCGGGTAAGATGCACATTATCAAGTTTATCATCGATCTGAAGTCGAACGAGGATTTGCCCAACGACAAATACCTGCTTAGAGGTTACAATATCGACGGTGAGCAGCTCAAACAAGAGTTTGTAATCACGGTCGAGGAGAGGCTTGTGGTCGATTGCAAATTGGTTCCCGACTACTCTACTCTGCTCAGCGAGGAGGAGGGAAGCAGCAACGAATATATCATTTCCGACGTGAGTAGTTTTCAGGATATGTGCGACTTGGTCGAGGATGACGAGTCTAAGGGTAGAGGCAAGATTTTCAAGCAGACTCGCGATATCGAGCTTCCATCGAATATGGGTCTGGTCACCGAAGAGGGTTGGCACAATGTTGATTTTGCCGGCACATATAAGGGCAATGGTTTTACAATCGAGGGCTTTGCTTTCAATGGCAACCGCGACAGCAACGCCAATAATGTTGGTCTGTTCAGGACTCTTTACAACGGAGCCGAAATTAAAAACGTAAAGCTCAATGTGGGAGGTATCAACGGAGCCAACGAGCGTTGCGGAATACTTGCCGGTTCGGTTGCAAGTGGTGCTACGGTAAAGGTTAGCAGTTGTGCGCTTAGAGGTAACATAAACAATTCCAAATGGTATATAGGTGGTCTGATAGGCTATGTCGAGAAGGATGCCTACCTCGAAGTAAAAGAGATCGACCTTGGAATGAACATCCTCACAATGTCAGATGATAATAGTTCCGGCAGCTACGAATATGGTCACTATGTGGGTGGCATAATCGGATTTTGTAACCTGTGTAAGGTGACAATCGACAAAGTAACGGTGGAATCGGACAACATCAATGTTCAAGGCTCGCACCACGTAGGCGGTCTGATTGGTTATGTTAATAATAGTGAGTTGACTATTGAGAATGTTGCCTTGGAGAGAACCACTACCAAGGATTTGGAGGCAATCGTGGCTCACGGTCCCGCAGGAGGTTTTATCGGCTCAATCGAGCAACAACATCGCGACATAACCTTTAGCGATTCGTCGGTCGCTCTACCCATCAGGAGTGATAACGATGCCGGAGGAGCTGTTGGTTCATACCGTTCAGTCGATTATAGTCTTAATAACTGTTATTTGCGTTTTATCAACACCTACGTCTCGGCAAATATTGTCGGCAATACTAACGCCGGAGGTTTCTTCGGATATGTCAAACTAAACAGAAGTTCGATAAGCGATACCACCAGCCTTACCACCATTAGTTTCGAGGGTGATTGTGCCTTTGGTATGATAAACTCGAACAAGACTGCTATTTCTGCCGCTGAAAGTGTGGGAGGTATATGCGGATATTCATTAGGTGGAGACTACGATTTCTCGAAAGGAAAAGTTACGATTGCTGCCAACATCACCGCCACGGAACAATATGCCGGAGGAATGTTTGGCGAATTAAGAGTATCCGAAATCAGAACAGGCGGATTCACAATAACCGACACCAGCACCATATCTTCAAACTGCGCCGGCGGCTTGGTAGGCTATATGCAAAGCGCAATAATCAGAGGTAAGAATCCTTGGAGTTTCGGACAAACGGCTTGTGATAATATCCCCACGTTCGAAGATATGTTATCGGGCGAGATTGATGTAGAGTGCAAAGTAGAGGCTCTGGGAACTATCAGCTCAGATAGTTATGGTATTGGCGGTGTCATTGGTGCTATGGATTTCGACTGCGAACTATATGATGTCGCCACAAAAAGCTCTGTTGTGGGCAAGGACCGAGTTGGTGGCATTGTCGGCACTAATCTCTATCTGAGTTGCAAAGTTAACGGATGTTGTTCGAGCGGGTCTGTCGTTGGCACAGGCATAGAAATTGGTGGCATTGTCGGCTCGATGAAGTATGATATGCATGTTGGCAACTGCATAAACTATGCGACAGTTGCAGGCGGAGCTGTCGGAGCCGAAACAGGAGCCGAAATTGGAGGCATTGCCGGTTTTGCAAAAAATGTTAACGTTGGCAATATTGACCGTATGCCACAGGTCGAGTGGTCGGTAAATGTGGGCAGCGTAACAGGATGCAATGTTGTCGGTGGCGTAATAGGTCTGGCTCGTTGCGATTTGGAGTACTACCACGATACCATTATGATTATCCGATGTGCCAATTATGGCAAAATCACAGCCCACTCAAACTCTGGTTACAGCGGAGCTACGAGTGCTGTGGGTGGCATATTGGGCATCAGCGATAAGCCGGGTATGCGTATCACAAATTGCGCCAACCACGGAGATATAGAGGTCAAGTCTTCGATATATGGCGTTGGTGGCATTGCCGGAAAGATTGGTGTTGATCCCGCTGCACGATGGGAGGAGAAGAACTTCCATATCCGTTCGTGCGCCAACCTCGGCAACCTCTCGGGCGACCCAACAAGTTGCAACTGGGGTGGCATCGTAGGCTATATGGAGGAGGGTACAACCACAAGCGGCTGCCACTCCTATGTCAACGATTGCTACAATAAGGGCGATATCAAGGCTTCGGTAAATGACGACCGTGGCATTGGTGGTATTGCAGGTTATCTTGACACCCACGCCGAGTTGTGGCGCAATGTCAACTTCATAATGCTCTCGAGCTATGGTGGTCACAACGTGGGCAGAATATGGGGAACGAGCAAAAACCTTTCACACACCACCGAGGGCAACTACTACTACGACCCCTCGGATAGCAGTGGTCATGCACTCGACGATAGTGAGATTGGCAACAAGAGTGTATATTCGGATTTGGATTTCGATGGCGACGATGCTATGTGGGTGATGAATAGTGGCGATGCGCATCCCAAAATCAAGGATTGCCCATTCCAAGACACCACATACTCAGAGAACAACTAACATACTGAATATCAGCCACCATGCAAAAGACGAAAGCGGAATTATCCCTTTCGTCTTTTTTTGTTATCTATCTATCCGAATGACATTTTCAGCCAATATAGTACCATTTTAGGCATTGTGGCAGTGAGGAATAATCACCTAATTTGCAGAGCAAAAAATCACTCACCGCTTATGAAAAACCTGCTCAGAAGAATACTCGTGGCTATTATGTTTCTATTTTCAGTTGTAGGGTGTGACTATTTCGAGACACATCCATACGACACGAACATTAAGGGAGAAAAAGGATTAACTCAAAAAAACGTTGAGTTAATCGAGGCGATGCTCAGCAATGCCGAGGAGTTTAGATTTGCCGTAATAAGCGACACCCAAGGGCTATACGACGAAACAGAGCAAGCCGTCAAAGCTATTAACAGAATAGAGGATTTAGACTTTGTAATACACTGTGGCGACCTGACAGATTTCGGACTCAAGAAGGAGTTTCAACTCCAACGCAATATACTTCAAAATCTTGATATGCCGTGGGTTACCGTTATCGGCAACCACGACTGTTTAGGTACGGGTCAGAGTGTTTATGAAGTTATATATGGTAAAGTAAATTATGCTTTCACGGCTGGGAACACACGTTTTATCTGCCTGAATACCAATGCAATGGAGTTTGACTACTCCACCCCAATACCCGACTTCGATTTTCTATTCTCGGAATTGGACAACCTCTCTCAAAACATCGAAAGAGTAGTTTATGTTATGCACGTAGGACCCCAAGCCATCGAGTTCAACTCAAATGTAACCACTATTTTCGAGTATATCATACTCGACAAATCGCCCTCGCTACCCTTCTGTCTATATGGTCACGGGCACAACCTTAGTGTCGATGATTTGTTTGGCGACGGCATACTCTACTATCAAGCTCCCAACATCGAGAAACGTACAATCCTTCTATTCACTATACGCCACGATAGCTACGACTATGAAACGATTACTTTTTAGCCTATTAGTTCTGATAGTTATACCCTCACCTCTCTTTTGTCGGGCAAGGCTTGATCTTAGGGAGCATCGCCAACGCGAGGGGTGGGAGCGAATAATTCCCACTCATCTGAAGGCACAATATGGCGGTAGTGTGGGCATAGTATCGGCTGGTTTTGGCTGGGACTACGGCAAACGTTGCCGGTGGGAGAGTGACATTATGATAGGGTACGTTCCCAAATATAGTTCAGACAGCGGACACGGCACACTCACTCTGAAGCAAAACTATATCCCGTGGAGTATCTACCCCTCAGCCAGATTTTCAATAGAACCAATCTACACAGGCATCTATCTTAACACTATCTTTGGCGAGGAGTTTTGGGGCAGACAGCCCGACCGCTACCCAAGTGGCTACTATTGGTTCTCCACACGTCTGCGTTGCCACATATTTTTGGGTATTCGAGCCTCGCTACATACCCAAAAATCCAAACTCCGGAGCGTGACTTTTTATTTGGAGGCTAATACCTGCGACCTATATATCGTACGCCGTATAGGCAACAAATATCTCAGTTCGTCTGACATAATCGGGCTTTCGTGGGGAGTTAAGCTACAACTCTTTTAGCAACCACTCAATTTGGTCAATAAGCCCTCAAAAAGTGCAATTGTTCGTTTTATCCTTAAAGTTGACAAAATATGCCATAATCAAACCAAACAACCAACAAGAATAAATAGTTTTGTTACATTTGCCGAAAAATTTAAGCTCGCTATGGAAGAAAAGAACATCAGAACAATAGCCCTGACAGATATAGAAAAGGTAAAAAAATCGGATAATTCGCTCTACTACAAGGGACTTTGCATACATAAGCTTCACGCAGAAAACGCTCAAAACCAAGATATGTTTAACTATCCCTACCGTATCAACACATTTTTCATATTGATATGCAAGAGGGGAGGTGGCAAGATTAACGTCAACCTCAGCGAATTTGAGATTGGCGAGAACAGCATATTCATCAATACCCCCAACAACATCATACAGCTCAGCCAGCATTGTGGTCAGAAGACCGATGGGGTGGTCATCAGCTTTGGCGAGGAGTTCGCACGCGAGATAAATTTCGACGTCAAGAACCTCACGCCAATCTTCCTGAAGGTAAAAAACAGCCCCATAATCAACCTCTCGGAGCGAGAGTGCGACCATTTGATAAATGTGGTCAACATGCTTGGGGATGATATACATAGTGGCGACTATCAAGAACTATTCTACGACGAGACTATACGTAACCTCACCTCCTATTTGCTTCACAAGTTGTGTGGTATGCTCAGTCGCCAACTCCAAGACATACCCTCAACCGAGAGTTCGGCAAAGAATCGCAACGAGGAGTATTTCCACAAATTTATGAAGGTCTTGGGCGAGAATTACAAGCAGGAGCGTTCGCTGGGTTTCTATGCATCGCAACTCTACATCACCCCCAAATATCTGACCACCATAATCAAGAAGGTGTCGGGTCGTTCGGCAGCCGAGTGGATTGACAGCTACGTGACATTGGAGGCGAAGAATCTTCTGCGCTACTCGTCGATGAGTATTCAGGAGGTGGCTTACACACTGAACTTCCCCAACCAGAGCTTCTTTGGCAAATATTTTAAGCACCAGACGGGATATTCGCCAAGTGCCTACAAGCTCCTAAAATAGAATGTGAGCGTGCCCAAGTTTTATGGACACGCTCTTTTTGTCAGAAGTTTTATAGCTCCTCTTAAGCCTTCTTTGCCGGCACTTCGAGTTGGAAAAGACTCAGGTCGAAGATGGGAGCAAGGGCTACAGCGTGGGATATAATCTCGCTCTGAAGTTGCTCATAGTTTGCCCATACGGTCGATGCCGAGAAGTAGTACAACTCCACGGGCAGACCCCACTCGGTGGGTTGCAGCTGTCTGACCAAAAGAGTCATCGAGCTGTTGACTCTGGGGTGCGAACGCAGGTAGTAAATCATATAGCGCATAAACAGGTCGAGGTTGGTTATGAGTCTGCCCTCGCTATCGGTAGTAGCAATACGGACAATATCCTCACCAACAAACTCATTACGCGAAAGCTTATCTATATCCTCAGAGTTGATAAAACGCACCGAGGTCATATCTATATTTATCGAGCGACGGGTACGTCTGCCACCCGACTCGAACATCGCGTGCCAATTACTAAAAGGCTCGCTGATAAGCAGATAGGGAGGCAACATCTGGAGTGTCATATCCCAATTTCGCACCTTGACTACGGTCAGAGCAACCTCCTCGACCACGCCATCCACACCCCTCGAAGGCATAGAAATCCAATCACCAACCTTGAGCATATTGTTTGCCGAGAGTTGCGCTCCTGCCACAAGACCCAAGATACTATCCTTAAAGACCAACGACATAATGGCAGCCGAAGCACCCAGACCTGTCAGCAATATTGCCGGTGAGCGGTTGATAAGTATCGATATTATGAGTATCACACCCACACATAGCACTATCACCTGACCGGTCTGCATAAAGCCCTTGATGGGTCTGCCGTGCCATTCGGGCTTACGCTCCGCCAAATCGAAGATAGCTCTAAGAAGACTGTTTATGAAGCGTACAATAGTGATTACCATATAAATCTCCACCGCACGCGAAAGCATAGCGTTCAGATGATGAGTAGATTCGTTTTGTTGCGGGAAGGCTATGGGCAACAACACATAGATTAGGATGGGAGTTACGATATTACACAGACGACGCATAACATTCGAGTCGAAGATAATATCATCCCACTCTGCCTTGGTGCGCGAAACGATCTTGCGCACTACCTTCAACAACACGAAACGAAGTGAAATATTCAACAACAAACCTATGATGGCTATTGCCAAGAGCATAAACCAGCGGTCGGCAGTACTCACCACCTCCGGGTCCATACCCAAATTAACAAGCAGCAAATCGAACCACTGCTGCACTTTAGTTCCCCACATATCTCTACATTTGTTTTACAATCTCAAACATCTCTTTACGTGGGCGATTAGCACCCTCATCCTCGGCATAGCCTATGGGAATGATGGCAACGGCACGCTCGCCCTCACCAAGTTGCAAAGCTGCATTACACTTCTCCAAATCGAAGGCACACACCCAGCAGCTGCCCAACCCCTGCTCAGTGGCTGCGAGGACTATATGCTCGGCGATGATTGCAGCATCTATATCGGCGTGATTTCTGCCATCACAACCCCTCACCCAAGCCTCTTTCTCGTTCGCCACGACAACCAACATCAGCGGAGCCTGACCAAGCCACCCAAAGCGCGGTGCCGATGCAGCAACAACTTCACGCGCGAGGGGTGAACTTACGAGGACAATCTGCCATGGTTGACGATTACACGCCGAGGGAGCAAGACGCGCACACTCCAAGATATACTCCAACTTTTCGGGCTCCACCTCACGCGAGGAGTAGCCTCTGACCGAATGGCGACTTTTGACGAGTTCCAAAAAATTCATAATTCCACTTTCCGTTAAACAGCAGTAAAGATATTAAAAATTTCTCAAACTCAAAAACCGACAATCCAAAAGCCTGCAATATCAGTCCAATCGCACCCCATCTCAAATTGCTCACCCCTCCGAGTTGTGCCAAGCCAATAAATTTGGAGACTAAAGAATTTTTATTACCTTTGTGGCCGCAAAGGTGTCGCGACTTCTTGCATTTCACTAAGGGGTGCCTTACTATCAGGCTGAGATTATACCCATTGTACCGGATACGGGTAATGCCGAAACCGGGATTGGTAATCAACATTGTAACAATCAAAAAAGTTACCCCCTTTTCGTTTAACTCTAAAAAATGTAAAATGAAAAGGTTTACTGTTTTATTGCTTCTCTCCACTCTTATAGGGGGAGTTGCCGTTGCCCAAAACAACCACGAGGGCGACTCAATCAGACTCTACAATCTGCAAAGTATCGAGGTTACAGCCTCACGAGCCACCAGTCAGACTCCTGTGGCACACTCCAACCTCTCGGGCGAAGATATAGCTCGCCAGAACTATGGCTTGGATATGCCCTCGCTGCTGGCTCTGACCCCCTCGATGGTGGCAACCAACGAGACCGGTATAGGTATTGGCGCAACATCGATGCGTCTGCGCGGAACCGATGCCACACGCCTCAATGTCACCATCAATGGTGTCTCGCTCAACAATCCTGACTCCCACTCCACCTATTGGTACGATACGCCCGACCTTGCTTCGGCAGTGGGCGATGTGCAGGTGCAACGAGGTGCCGGCACCTCGACCAACGGAACTGGAGCCTTTGGTGGTGCGGTGAGTATGACCACCTCGCCCCTATCCACCGAGTTTTGTGGCGATGCATCGCTGAGCTACGGCTACTACAACACCAACAAGCAGGCTCTGCACCTATCGTCGGGTCTTATGGGTGGCAAATGGATGGTCGATGCACGTCTAACGCACATCGGCTCCGACGGATATATCGAACGTGGTGCCACCGACCTTAAGTCCTATATGTTGCAGGGTGCCTACTATGGTTCAAATACCGTTGTTAAGCTCATCTCCTTCGGAGGTAAGGCAAAGACCTATCTCACCTACGACGGCATATCGAAGGAGGATATGGCTCTCTACGGCAGACGCTACAACACATCGGGCCAGTATGAGACCTCGTCGGGGCCCTACGTTCTGAGCGATGGCACACACGTTGACTACTACGATGACCAGACCGACAACTATCTCCAGCTGAACAATCAGCTCATCATCAACCAACGACTTGGCAATAGGTGGAGCCTCAACCTCACGGGTTTCTACACCTACGGCTACGGCTACTACAATCAGTATAAGGATGATGCATGGCTTATGGGCTACAACAATCTGCCCACCGATATCGAGCAGGCAGACCTCATACGCCAAAAGATTATGGAGAATCACTTTGGCGGTCTGAACCTTTCGGCTCACTACACCACCGAGAGGCTTTCGCTCATCTTCGGTGGCTCATACAGCTACTACACCTGCCCCCACTGGGGCGAGTTGGAGTGGGTTGATGGTATGACCCCCGACCAGCACGCCGACCGTTGGTACGACAACGATGTCAACAAGCAGGATGCCAATATTTTCGTAAAGCTCAATGCCACCCTCGCCAAAGGTCTTAACCTCTTTGCTGACCTTCAATATCGCTTTGTGCGCTACGAGGCGTGGGGATGTAACGACAACTACGATTGGTCAACCTATCAGATGCAGCCCATCGACGTTGACAAGCGTTACAACTTCTTTAACCCCCGCATAGGTCTGAGCTACGATTTTGCCAAGCGTCACAACATCTACCTCTCGTTTGCCATAGCCCACAAGGAGCCTACGCGTTCCGACTTTACCGACCGTTATATGTTCTCGGCGGACAATACTACCCTCCCCTCTGCCGAGCGATTGTATGACTATGAGTTGGGCTATCGTTACACTTCGCCCCGTTTGGCTTTGGGTGTAAACCTCTACTATATGTTCTACCGCGACCAGCTGGTGCATACGGGTATGGTCAACGACTCGTCGGATGCTCTCAATATCAACGTACCAAAGAGCTATCGTGCAGGCGTGGAGCTTATGGCATCGTGGCAGGCTACAAAGTGGCTCACCATTGGGGCTAACGCTACCCTCTCGCGTAATAAGATTAAGGATTATGTCGATTTGCTCTCCGAGAGTCCCACCTATGGCGAAAATCTGGGTAACAAGAGTATCTCCTACTCCCCCGAGCAGCTCTATGGCGGATTTATCGATATTCACGTTGCAGGCTTCGAGGCTCAACTGCGCACCACCTATGTTGGCGAGCAGTATCTGACCAACACCGAAAATAGCAACCTAATGCTCGATACCTACAACTTCACAAACCTCGATTTGGGCTATACGCTCACCAAGGGCAAACTCAAGAGCGTACGTTTTGGAGTGACCATCTACAACCTATTCAACCAGCTCTACTCGAGCAATGGTTATGGCTACTCCTACATGTATGATGGCGAGCGATACGACGAGGCTTTCTACTTCCCTCAAGCCCCGCTCCACCTCTTGGCAAATGTAACGGTTAAATTCTAACTACTTGATAATAATGGTCGATTTCAAGTTCCTTTTACAGATTGTGGGCGTAGCCCTCGGATTGCTCTACCTGTGGTTAGAGTATAGGGCAAATATATGGCTGTGGGTTGTGGGTATCATTATGCCCGTTGTTCACGGTATTCTATACTTCCGCGCAGGACTCTATGCCGATTTCTCGATGCAGCTATACTACATCTTAGCCGGAATTTACGGTCTGTTGGTGTGGTGCGGCGTAGGCAAGAAGAGTGAAGAAAAGGAGCTTAAAATCAGCCATACACCTCGGCGCATGTGGCTCGGGATATTTTCCCTCTATGCCCTGCTGCACGCAGGCATCTATCTTCTGCTTATAACCTTTACCGACAGCACCGTTCCCATACTCGACAGTTTCACTACGGCACTCTGTATTGTCGCCTATTGGATGCTCTCGCGCAAATATGTCGAACAGTGGCTGGTGTGGTTTGTGGTCGATGCCGTGACCGTGGGGTTGTATATCTACAAAGAGATACCTCTCACAGCCTCGCTCTACGCCCTCTACACCATTCTGGCTTTGGTGGGTTATCGCAGGTGGTTAAAACAGATAAACTAACAAGGTGCTTTTTCGGGCTTCGTGAGCCTTAAAACCCCTCTTGCGATACAACTTTATCACAAAACAAAAGGACCTGTCTAACAATTAAAAAATGTTAGGCAGGTCTTTTTTTGTTTG
>CAZFQU010000054.1:0-13639 GCA_964521245.1 uncultured Alistipes sp.
GGCTCAAACAAAAAAAGACCTGCCTAACATTTTTTAATTGTTAGACAGGTCCATTATGCGTTACAATTTTCTTTTTGACATTAAAAATATTTGGCTTTATTGTCAAATATTTGATTATAATGTCATCTGTTGTTTTGTGATATAGTTTACTGATTACTCAGCGTGAACAAAGTAACGGTCATTGACAACAACATTGTTAATCATGGTGTTAGCAGGCATGCTGACATTTTCACCTTGTATGCAGAAACAGAAGAAACCGACAGGGAAGAAGGTAAGTCCTAAACCTAAGCCACAGCCGAGGGCTGCACCTTTCTTATCATCTCCCTCTACGTTAAGACCTCCGAGAAGATATATCGTCTGACCATCAACAGCGGTTGTTGATATGCAGTCAATTTTGATGTATCCAGCTTTGCCCATACCTTTTGCTCGCTGAATCTGTGTTGTGAGAGTAATGGGAGTTCCACGACGGATTAGCACCTTCTCTTGTTTTGAGTCCAAAACATCTCTCTCCACAATGGCTGTTACTGTTTGTGCTGTTTTTGATTCGCTCTTGACATCGGAGGTGATACGAACAGCGACAAATTGTCCGTTACGAAGTTCATGTTTTTGTGTTGCAGTGGCACTGAGTCCGACAAACAACACCGTCAAAAGTAATAAAAACTTTTTCATAGTTATTTTTTCTTTTTTGCCCTCAGCACCGGTGAGCGAAATACAAACAGAGAGCGTGGTGCCGTATGCCACACTCCAAGTCGAAGGTCCTAGGAAAACCTAATGCACGAATATGATATAACAGCCCACGCCGTATGCGTGAGAACTGCTATGCAATCCTTGTGCAATGTCTTTGAATTTCCTAGGTTCTCGACTTACAAGATTAGCATAACGCCTCTTTTGAAATATGTCTCCGCAGGTTTTTACCCCTTTGGCTTTACAAATATAGGGAAATTTTGATTATAATATCATATTAGTAACAAGATTTTCGAGAATTCTTCTATATTATTATATCGTAATTCGATAGATTAGAATTATTATCGGAAAGATTTTGAATGAATTGGCTAACGAGTAATCAGTTAAAAATTTAACTTTATCTGAGTGAAAGCTCTGGTAAAGTTTTTTCTTGCTACCCCTTTGATATTGAAAATATTTTTATATCTTTGTATTGTGGGATAGAAAATTAGTCTCGCGAAAAACAGTTAATTACCCCTACTATGACCAAAGAAGAGAGACAAGAGCGAATACTCGAAATACTTCTCAAACACGAATCAATTCAGGTTACGAGCCTGACACAGCTACTCGAGGTGTCGGCAGTGACCGTACGTAAGGACCTGACCGAATTGGAGAAAGAGAATAAGCTCTACCGTAGCCACGGCAAGGCTATATTGATTAACCCCTACACCTCGAACCGTTCGGTCAACGAGAAAGCGAAACTCGCCGCAGAGGAGAAGATGGCAATAGGTCGCGTCGCTGCTGCGATGATTAACAAAGATGACTCTATCATCATCGCCTCGGGAACAACTGTTCACGCACTTGCCCACAATATCAAGCCCATACACCGACTGACCGTCATCTCTGCATCGTTGCAAGTGTCTGAGATTTTGGCAGGTGACGAGAATATCGACATCATACAGCTCGGAGGCTCGTTGCGCCATAGTTCAAATTCGGTTGTAGGTCGCTACGCCGAGGAGATTTTACCCAATTTCTGTTGCAGCAAACTATTTCTTGGTGTTGATGGCATCGACCCCGATTACGGAATCACCACCACCGATATACGCGAAGCCGAGCTTAATCGCGTGATGATGCACACCGCACAAAAGACTATCGTACTTGCCGACTCGTCGAAATTCCGCCGTCGCGGTTTTAGCAAGATTGCCAACCTTGAGGATGTGGATGTTTTAATCACCGACTCGGGCATCACCGAGTCGCTACGCACGCGTATCGAGGAGTTGGGCATTGAGTTGATTATCGCTTAGACTCTCAACAGCAGGGACCTGTCTAATAAGTTTTTAGACAGGTCCATTTTTGTCGGAAGTTGTATGACAAGAGGGATTTTAAGGCTTAAGTCCCTTTTCACCACTCACGCTCGGCATAGCTTGCAAGCAATCTCTGCCCCTCTCTTACTCGTGGCGTTGCGAAGATAAGAAAAAGCGGAGTTTACCCCAAGCGTAAATGAGCAATTTTGAGGGCGAGTGCAACGCAGAAATCACCTTGTTAGACAGCTTCTATCCTGCGACGTCTTCTCATTACTCTTAGCCTCGCTCTGCAAGGAGGACTTTTCCTCTTCAGCATCACGCTGCACTTTCAGCTCCTTTTTGTTGTTCTCTACTCTTTCAATCTTGTCCTTAGGTTTCGATTTCGTCTCTTTTGCCAACTTTGCATAGAGGTAATATGCAGCAACAGAGAGCAACAAGAGGGTAACAAAAAGGGCTACCAAACGATAGAGTTGACGCAAAGGTGCGCCACTTGCCGAGTTTCTGACTCCACCTGTTTTAGGCTTTGTTGGCTGGGTGTGGGGTGTGTCTTGTCGTTTCGAAGGAATCGAAACTTTTTCCTCTTCATCAGGCTCATCAACACTCGCCTCCAAAGGTACCACTGAGGGTCTTTGCTCTACGGATGGTTTAGGCTCCACATCCAAGAT
Source organism: uncultured Alistipes sp. (assembly GCA_964521245.1). Lineage (GTDB taxonomy): Bacteria > Bacteroidota > Bacteroidia > Bacteroidales > Rikenellaceae > Alistipes. The sequence continues at coordinate 2,633 of CAZFQU010000054.1, forward strand.
GTGGATAATATGGGCAGAATGGTTATCGCGATTCTCCTGCGTAACCTTAACAAGCATATCCACCTTATTCAGCGCATCGCCACCCCTCGACGAGAAGATATACTTCAAGTTATCATCCTCCATCTGCTCTAAGATTCCATCCGAGCAAAGCAGAAAATAGTCGCCCGGGCGTATATCCGACGTCTGATAAATATCGGCCTTGGGCCTGCGCTCCAAACCGGGCTGCATTGCCCTTGTGATTACATTTTTGCGATTGGAGTTCTTTGCCTCTTCCCTTGTCAACTCACCAATCTTCACAAGGTCGTTGACCAGCGAGTGGTCCTCTGTCTGAAAGAGAATTAAGGTCGATTCAGGGTTGGCAGCAGGACGCAGATGATAGACCCTGCTATCGCCAATATGGGCAATGGTAGCACCCTCACTATGGAACTTTAGCAGGGTGAGTGTGGTACCCATCTTTCGCTCCGAGGAGCTGTCGAGCTTATCCAACGCATCCAAAGCCTCGCTTACTGCCACCTCGACATCCTCGCGATTAAACTCGCCCTCAGCATCGGGGCAGTGATTAAATATGGAGCTGCGGACAGCCTCACACACTGTTCTACTCGCCACATCGCCAGCCTCGTGACCGCCCATTCCGTCACACAGCACAAAGAGTCTGTCGTCGGGCTTGGACTCTCCCAATGGTGGAAATATCGAATCTTCTTGACGCTCTCTGGCACCAAGCTCATAGATATTATATGCCTCTAACTTAAATTTCATATCATTTCTGTCTTTTCGTCGTCGGGAATTTCAAACTTCAATCTCAAGTCGGCAAGCGAAATCACATCACCCGAACGAAGCACCAAACTATCGCCCCACACAAGGTTCTCGCCATTGATTGATGTGGGATTCACCTGCTCTTTGTAGAGCGAGAGCAGATGAACGAGTCCCTTACCCTCGACATTTTTAACCTCAATTCTCAGATGCTCGCGACTGATACGTCTGTTGTCGGTCAGAATCTGGCAATCTGCCGACGAGTTACTCGCCTTGCGACCTATGATGTTCTGACCTTTTTTAAGGCGTATGCGCTGAGTGGAACCCAAGACCTTCAACTCGCCAACCACCTCGGGAGTATGCGAGAAGTTTTTGAAATCCTCCTTGATGATTGTATGTTCGCCATCCGGCTTATTTTGGGGTGTTATAACTCTATACGAAGAGAAGGCAGAACTCTCCTTACACACCGGACAAGTCAGATTCTTTGATTCTAAGCCGGGTTGACTTTTGACCGATAGGTTTGCGCCACAACGCGGACACTTAAGCTTTATTTTCTGTTCCATAACCATCTACCACTTTAGAATTGGCATATCATCACTAAACTTTCCCCACATAACGGGATGTTGACAACCAAAAGTATCGAACATCACCTTTTTGCTCACATAGTCGTATAGCTCGCGAGCAGTGATTATGCGGTTGCTATCTCTGTCGGCACCACCTCTCAACCCCTTGACAAGGTAGGTCGTGAAGTAGCCATTATCCATTCCCTTTGCCTCCGAAGCATACTCATCGCTCCTCGACGAGAGGAAAAGCAGTATGTTGGAGTTAGCAATATCGGGGTTAGCCACGCCGGCTCCCGACTCTCTGGAGCGCATCTTACCCGAGAAACACGAGTCGGCAAATATCATCTTATTGCGCGAACTACTCTTCTTCATCATATCGCGTACATTCTGGTAGCTAAGCTCCATATCGTACGCCACAAAGCCACTCGGCGTTCCGTGACCGGCGAAGAAGAAGAGCAACGTGTCGTCAATCCCGGCAAGGGAATAGAGTCGCTGCATTGCGGACAGTATGTTCGAGCAGGTTGCCTGACTATTGAGCAGAATGACCTGCTCGGTTTGCTGATTCTTGCCATAGAGCCAGCTCACCTTCTGTGCATCGTTCACGGGCAGTGTCAGGTCGTTCTCGGTGCCGGGGTAGTCTGACACTCCCACCGCAACCATATAGACCTTAGCCTCAGCCGTAAGACTCAGCGCAAGGGTGAGCGCAAGGGTGAGCGCAAGGAGCAGAAGCCCCCTACGCCAAATCGCAACCATCGTCTATGTCGTTTACATAGTCCTGCTCCTCATAATTGTCTGCCAATAGTTCCTCCTCTGCAGCAACAAAGTCGGAAATCGTAAGGTCCGAATCCTCAAGCACAACTACCTCATTGTCCGTAATTTCTTTGTTGCCGTCAAAGTCCGAGACTACCAAATCGACAACATCATTATCTTCGGGGTCAACATTCACATAGAAAACATCTTGGCCATCGACTCTCACGCCTGCGATATCGGCACCCAGCTCCTCGTCGTGATAGACACCCAGAATCTCGACCTCGGGGTCAGCCTCTACTTCGACCTCTACCACGTCATCATCTATGGGACCTCCCTTACCATCATCGGGGTCTATATCTGCCTCGGTGGAGCCTCCGTCGCCACCCCACGAGAAGTGGCTGTTATACTCAGCCTTCTCGGCTGCCGACATACTGTTCCACTCCTCGGCGTAGTATGTGCCATAGACCTTTCCGTGCCACTCGAAAGCACCACCCGGTCCCACCTCGGCACGTGCTGCTGCAAATGCCTCGGAGAAGGACATCGAATCATTGACACTCTGAGCCACATCAACCGTACCATCCGACCACGAGTGGTTAATATCGGCTGTTGTCTCAACCTCTGCTTCAACCTCTACCTCTGCCTCGAGTTCGGTATCGGGGACTACCTCAGGCTCCTCTTCGGCAATAACATCAGCCACTCTGCCGGCTGCGAACGACGATAGGTCGCCAAGCAATACTCCTGCTCCCGCACCGAGTGCTGTACCCATAGCCACACGAGACTTCGACGCGGTCTGGTCTTGCACCTGCTCCGCAGCGTTGTTCTCTACCTGATTCATCTGCTCTTCAATGATAGTCTTTTCGTTCTCCATAATCTTATTTTATTATATTTACTAATTTATTCTGTGAGTTTGCATTTGCAATTCGGACAATTGTGACGCTGGCGCAAAAGCGTGTATGAGATATTACCCATAAAGCAACGACACTTGGGGTTGGGACAAACATAGTTCTCTTGAAACTCCTCCTGCAACTCCTCTTCACGCTCGATGCTCTTGTCGCGCGAGGATTTGAGGAATCCATAAATCATAACCATAAGCGACAGGGCAGTAAGAAATATAGCCACAGGCTTCACATCATCGCCACCGACGGCAGCTATAAGACCGCCGAACATCGAAAACATCATCGGCACACTGCGCCACAGTCCCAAGCTGCGTTTCTGCATCTTGATGGCAATCTTCTCGTTGTGATAGTCGTTCCACACCTTCTCGAGAGGGCGAATCGAGTATTCGACCTGAGAGCTGCCCTGCCCGCTCTCCTGAGACTTAGAGCCTATTATCTTGTTTGCCAGCTCCAAAAGTTTTTTTATGTCGAGTGGATATTTATCAATACCCAGAGCCACATTGCTATTGGGGGTTATTCGCTTACTCTCAATCTCAAATCCGCCGACGTAGGTATAGTTATTGCCCGTCGAGAGGGTCATGCTGCCATCGTTATCGATATAGAGTCGACAGTGATACTTATCCTGATCGGGGATACAACGGCTCACACTCTGAGGCACACTACCCTTCTCTCCCATTACCCCTTTTTGTATATTGCCGGCGATTTTCATTGCCACCAACATACGCGCATTTTGAGGCTCGCGTCCGAAATATATCGTACTATTTTTCAGATTTTCCAACATAATCACACACTAAAACTAACTCTTCTTGTCTGTTTTCTTCGGTGGTGCAAGGAACGAGCGACACACAATAAAAAACGATATAAACAACGAGATAAAGAAATTGTAAATAAAAAACTCCTCACCTGAAGACGACACATAAAACGTACATGAGAATAGTGGTAGTGGTATGTTGAATACCGCTGCCCACCAGCGCGAGTGACCACAATCGTTAAGACGACGCGACTCGAGCGCAAAGGTCAGTAACAATATTCCGATTATCATAGGAAAGCTCCAAATCAATGAGGTAACCTCGTATAAATCACTCTGCACATAATACGACAGAAAATCCGCCAACATGTACGGAGGATTGCCTATCGAAGCCACCATCACGAGACAGAGCGGCAGGAGTGTCAGACCCGAGGTCCAAAACTCATAGCGCGAGGCTCTGCCCTTGATATTGAAGAGATTACGTGCTGTGGTCTTCAGACAATCCAAGTAGCTATTAGGCTCGTCGGTAATCTCAACCTCTATATCCTTGGGCTGCTCCTTTACGAGTTTAATCTTCTCTTCGGGCTTCTCGGGTTCGGGCTTCTCGGGCTCCTCGAAGAGGGTACCCTCACTATCACCCACCGCAGCAGCAACCATATCGGCAACGGTTGCAAATCGAGCTGCACGTTGGGGCATCATCGCCTTCTGCACCAAATCTACTACGCGCGTCGAAACTCCTGCCGAGAGCAGCTCCTTGCGATCGAAGCCATTGTTGAGGATATCACTCGCAACAGCGGGTCGGCGTCCCGAGAGCATCTTGTAGAGCGTAGCACCCAGAGCATAGACATCCAACGTGACGGGCAACGCCCCCTCTGCCTTATATTGCGCCTGCTCGATAGGAGCATAGCCCGCAGTTCCCAAACCAATCGAGGTACTCGACTCCGGCTCGCCATCATCAGTAAATTGTTTCGACAAGCCAAAATCGATCAAGAAGCAGCAACCATCCTCTCGGCGCATAATATTGCGAGGCTTAAGGTCCAAATGCAACATATTTCTATGGTGCATGGCAGTAAGGGCTGCACCCACCCGAGTCAGTATCTGGAGCGCCTCCTGCTCCGAGAGGTTGCCACATCGGGTTATATATTCGTCGAGGTTTTCGCCGGCTATGTACTGCATAACGTAGTAGGTGGTGCCGTTCTCGTCAAAAACATCCATCACCTTGACTATGTTGGGATGGGATATGGACGAGAGGTTCTCTGCTTCGCGGCGGAACTTGGCACGATAGTAGCCAAAAGCACTCGAACCGGAGCCTTCGACCGACGAGCCGTCATTCGAGCGACTATTCACCTCGCCCATAAAGAACTCCTTTATGGCGACCTGAATCTCGGCCTCCATCTCGCCAAGCGCACCGGCAACCTGCACCTTGGCTGTGGCAAGGTAGGTTATGCCGAAACTACCTTTGCCCAGCAGCCGCTTGATGGTGTAGCGACCATCTCGCAACGCATAGCCCGCCTTTAATACATTTTCACTCATAATATACTCTCTCTTCTATCAAATCTAAAACACTGCTACGGCACGTACATTACCCTTTTCGGTTTTGTAGTGGTTGCCCCAACCTTGGACATTATCGCCATCTACAAAAACTTTGTAGCAACACTCTTTGGGATTCTCCTCATAATACTCATCAGACGACAAATAATGAGTCACTCTTAAAGGGGCAGCTGGGTACCACTTTGTAAGTTTATCATTTATCGCATCAAAATTGTCATCTATCTCTAAGAGTTCTTCTTTTGTCGGCAGATACCACTCGCTCCCCTTATCTCTACACCACTTAAAAGCGGGATACTTTTCACCACCATACTTCTCTAACACACGGTCTGTTATTATTTTACCTTGATTAGCATTCACGACAGCCGGAATTTCACTTCCGATATATCTATTCTCCGTACTCCACTGCAGACAGGTCTCGTTAAGGCTCACTATTTTTCCATGCCTACCCATACCCCAAGTTTCGAAAACAATACCCACAAGACCATTTTCGTTATAATAGTCACCAACCCTGTAACCACTAATATCAATAAGATTGTATATCAGCACCGCAAGACCCACTAATAGAGGAGTTATAATATTAAACCAACTACGACCAGCTTGGGGTTTTGGCGAGGATTTTTCGCTCTTATTCTCTTGGGGGTTATTCGCCTTGGGCTGTTTGACCTTGGGTGGCTCGAATTGTGTCTTTTCATCCCTATTGGTATTCTCGCAGGTGGTCGATTCGTCACTCTTACGACTCGACTGCGATTTACCCGAGAGCGAGTCGAGAGCATCGATAAACTCTCCGACCGACTGGTAACGATCCTTCTTCGCAACCGCCATAGCCCGCTTCACAATATTGATAAGTGGCTGAGGAACACCCCTCGAGCTAAGTTCCTGAGTAGGGAAACCCTCGTTGAGCAGCTGCGATGCCGACATAGGTCGCTTACCCGTAAGCAGCTTGAAGAGCGTAGCTCCCAAGGCATAGATATCCAACGTGACGGGCAGCGAGCCATCGGCGCGATACTCCGACTGCTCGACAGGAGCATAGCCCTGAGTGCCGGCTCCGATTGTTGTGCTATGCTCAGCCTCGCCTTTGCTATTATACTGCTTGGATAGACCGAAGTCGATTAGCACCGTTCTATTTCCTCCGCGCAACATAATATTCGAAGGCTTGAGGTCGAGATGCAACACTCTCTTCTGGTGCATATACTCCAACGCCTGAGCCACTTGGCGAATATGATCAACCGCCTCGGCAGGGGACTCACCTCCACACTCCGTGACATGTTTGTCGAGCGACCTGTCACCCAGATACTCCATCGCATAATAGACCGTATTATTAGCCTCGAAGAGTTCCAAGACCTTGACAATGCCGGGGTGATTCATTTGGCTCAGATTCTGCGCCTCGGTCATAAACTTGCGTTTATAGTTGTCGAACAGACCGCTGCTATTGCTACAAGTCACATTCTCCCAACTGCTGCCATCCCTGCCGTTGATATCGCTCATAAAGAACTCCTTGATGGCAACCGGCATCTGGTTTTCGACAGTTCCCAACGGTCCCTGCAGTTGGACTTTGACTGCCGCCAAATATGTTATACCAAACGAGCCTTGACCCAGCACCTTAACTATACGATAGGTATAGTTTCTGCCCTTGAGTACGTGTCCGACAGACAATGTGCAATCACCAGCCATAATTCAGAAGGTTTGTTAGATTAAGAGGGTCGTCATTTCATTACGAAAAAGTATCCGAATAACCCTCAAGACATTACGTTATATTTATGCAAATATAATATAAAATGTTCTATCTCCCATACCTAAGCAGATATTTTTTTCTTGGCAGAGTACGCCAATGTGTAATTTTTATGCTCGAAAAAGGACTTTTTGAATATAATTTACTACCTTTGTGACACAGTATGTATCATAAATGTTATTTCATTCGTTTCCGAAACTCAAAAACTTAATCCTAAATAAATGAATACTAACCGCATTTTAAGGTGCTTGGTTGCCATTTGTGTTACCTTGGTGGCAACCTCCTGCGTCGATAAAGATTTTCGACTCGACGAAGTCTCGACAGAGATTACCGTAGGTCAAGGTACCACAACTCTAAAACTCGGTTTCCTGAAAGAGCAAAAGCTCGCCGAGATTATCGACACCGAAGATATTGACGGACTTACGATAGACCCCCTGACGGGCAACTACCGACTCGGCTACGAGGGACAAGGCGAGGATATCGAAGTCGATGGTATCGACCACACGTTTGATATTCCCCGCACCATGAGCAGCTTCACCGCCGAGTATCCCCACTTCGAGCTTGTCGGCCACGAATATCTGCTCGACGAGGTCTATTACATCAAGCCCAAGATTGCCGATGTGGAGATTCCCGATATGGAGATTCAGGTCGAAGCAGGTCATATAATCTCGGGCCACGAAGATGATGTTGCCCGCCACTCGCTCAGCTATGATGTTCCCGAGTACATATCGTCAATCGACCGCATCTATCTCTCGCCCCACAAGAGTGGTGCGCCGGGCGCAAAAATCGATGTACTGCTGGAATTCAACGACTTGGCTGATATCAACAATGGCGGACACCTCAACCTCGAGCTTATAGTTCCCGAGGGGTATATTCTCTACGATAGAGATTACCGACTGCTTGAGGACGGACACTTCAAGGTGTCGAACTACGCCTTCGCAGCAAACGAAAATGAGTTTGAGTACGAGCTATATATAGAGAGTATAGAGAATAACAACCCGATAGTGGACGGAGTCTTGACCATGCCCATCGAGTTGGAGTATCACCTATCGTTCGATATGACCACCCGCGCAGGCTCGGTTCATGTTGCCGACCTTCCCGAGCTTCACATCTCTTCATCGCTCGAGTATGAGGATGCCGACCTTCAGCTCAATGCCGTAACTCTAATCGAGCATAACGAGCCTATGGAGAGTGCAATCGCCATCAACGACCTGCCCGAGGAGGTGAAGAGCATCAACGAGGTGACCTTCATCGGCTACTCAGCCATCAACCTCATAGCCGAAGGTTTAGAGTGGATTGACGAGCAGACAGCCTCACAGGTGGTAATCGAGGCTCAGCTGCCCGACTACCTCACATTCCGCAACGACCCCAAAAGTGGCTACGACGCCCAAACCCACACCTTGACAACAAACCTCAACTATCTGCGCCACGGCATAGTACTCACACTCGATGCCCTGCACTTCGAGGGCGAAGGCATTACGCCCGTCAACGGCTCTTTGTCGCTGGACTTTGCGCCCGATATCGTGGCTCGCTTCGAGCAGGGGACAAAGACCAAACTCTCACATCTGCTTCACTCGGGCGACCTTGTGCTGACCACCGGAATCGAGCAGGCGACACTCGACGTAGAGTCTATCTCGGGTCGCATAGCATACAGCCACACCGAATATTCGTCATTGGATATGGGTGGCCTTGAGGAGGATTACGATATTACGATTAACGACCCGGGACTATCACCCGTCATCGCCATCAACCTTACCAACCCGCTGACCATCGACGCCTATGTTGATGCTACGCTGACCCCTGTGAGCGGTCTTACAGCCCATCCCGAGAATAGTGTCAGCGTCGAGGGGGTTAAGATTAGTGCGGCACAATATTTCGACGGCAACACCACTCCCAAGACCATACGTCTGATTCTTGCCGACGAGGAGCATCGCAAAGAGTACCCCGAATCTGAATACACCTTTGTCGCTTGCGACTTGGCTACGCTACTCAAGGGAAACATCCCCGACACCGTGGAGCTTGAGCTTGACTTTAAGACCGATTCCGAGAATCAGGCTACGCTCTACGCTGCCGACCAATATATCATCAGCTACGATTATAGTGTCGATGTACCTCTTGTCTTCGACCAGACGATGGATATCACATATAGCGACACCTCAGACAGCTTTGGCGACACGTTTGACGACCTGTCGGACAAAGATATCAAAGTGGGCGATATATATGTCATAGCCGAAATCACCACAACCATACCCCTCAACCTGATGATGAATGCCGAGCTGGTCGATGCTCAAGGCAACCCCACCGAGGTAAAACTCATTATACCCGACGAGGGGATAACCATTCAAGGCTCGAAGGATGGCAAGAGCGAGAATGTCAGCTCGGTACGTATGGGCTTGGACTTGGGCGAGGATAACAATGCCCGCAACCTTGCCCAAATCGAGGCGCTGCGTATGGAGCTTAGGGCAAACAGCAGCGGTAACCAAGTAACGCTCAACACCGAGCAATATATCTCTGCTCAACTCTTCATCGAGCTTAACGGTGGCATAACAGTAGATTTAGAGACCCTCTAACCCATAGAAACACAGCCATATTATGAAACTTTACAGATATATACTCCTCACTGTCGCAGCTCTTACGGTGTGGACAAGCACAGTAGCTCAATCGCGCAACTCCTACTTCATGGAGGGGTCCTACTTCCGCAACGAACTTAACCCCGCCCTCACACCCACTCGCGGCTATATTGCCCTACCCGCAATCAGCGGCATAGGCATAAATCTCAACTCTAACTACCTTGCCGTCGATAACTTCTTCTTCAAGCGCGACGGTCAGGTGGTGACGGGCTTGCACTCCTCGGTGAGTGCCGACGAATTTCTCGGCAAACTACCCGAGAAAAACAAGCTCGCCAACAATATGAACCTCAATATATTAGGCGTAGGTTTCTTCACCAAGGGCAACTTCTGGAACTTCGGCATAAATCTTCGTTCCCAGAACGATATGACCCTCTCGAAGGATATCTTCTCAGCACTCAAGACCCTTGGCAACGGCACTTACGATTTGACCGACAGCCGCATAGGCTCGACCACCTTTGCCGAAATGTATGTGGGTCACTCACGCGATATTTTGGACTGGGTAACAGTGGGTGCTAAGATTAAGCTGCTGATGGGTCTGGAGAATACCACCACCATCATCGACCAGATGGAGGCAGTGGTAGGTCGCGAGCAGGTTGTAGGTCGGCTCAGTGGTATTGTTCGCGCCAACGGCATATTTATCGACCCCACAAAGGCCAAGGTGGGTGAGGAGTTTGATAGCGACATTATGGGCGCAGAAGAGTTGCTCTTCAAGAGTTTTGGTGCGGCTATCGATTTGGGTGCCGAAGTAAGACTGCTCGACAATCGCCTCAGAGTCTCGGGTGCCATCACCGACCTTGGATTTATCCGCTGGGGAGCCAAGAGCCGTGTCGATATGGATGCTACGGGCGACTTCTACTACCGAGGTATCGACTTCGATACGGGCGATGCTGATAGCGATGGCAATGCCGAATTGTTGGTGACTCAAAGCCCCGATAAGGGCTACACCACACGCCTTAATTGCTCGCTTAACTTCGGTGCCGAATATAATATCCTCGACGACCGTATCGGCTTTGGTCTGCTCTCTCACACCGAATTTTGCCAGACGATGAGCTTTACCGAGCTTACCGTATCAGCAAACTTCCGCCCCTTGAATTGGTTCTCGGCAACGATTAGCCATACGCTCTGCAACCGCAACAAATTTGGCGTTCTGGGCTTCGCTCTCAACCTGCACTACACGGGTATAAACTTCTTTGTGGGTGCCGACTATCTGGGACTCGGAATGGTCAAATACGAGGATGTTTCCATACCTCGAAATATGAAATCGCTGAACCTATATATGGGTCTTGGTTTCGGGCTGAAGGGTAAGAAGTAACCCAAATCCAAATATATTATAGTAGAGCCTGTCTAACAAGTTTTTTGTTAGATGGGCTTTTTTTATATTTGTGACGAT
>CAZFQU010000055.1:0-13281 GCA_964521245.1 uncultured Alistipes sp.
CCAAGCTCAATTATGACCATCCGCAAGCATTCGATACCGATATGCTTGTCGAGCATATACGCACCTTGAAGAGTAACGTTCCTATCAAACATCCTGTATATTCGTTTGTTGACCATAACCGAACCGATGAGCAGGTGTTGGTTAAACCTTCGAAGGTTATCATTGTTGACGGAATCCTCATATTCGAGAATCGTGAATTGCGCGAGTTGATGGATATTAAGGTCTTTGTTGATACTGATGCCGACATACGTTTGGCTCGCAGAATCTTGCGCGATGTGTGCGAAAGAGGGCGAACCATGCAGTCGGTAATCGACCAATATACCACCACTGTAAAGCCTATGCACGAGGAGTTTGTCGAGCCGTCGAAGAAGTATGCCGATGTGATTATTCCTGAGGGGGGATTCAATTCGGTAGCTGTAAATATGCTTATCGAGAATATAAAGTCGCTGTTTAGATAGATTGGTGTAAGCTGCTGATTGTGTGGTGGATATGAAGGTGATAAAGACTCAGATAGAGGGTGCCTGCATTATTGAGCCTAAACTCTTTGGCGATTCGCGTGGCTACTTTATGGAGAGTTTCAATGAGGCTCTTTTTCAGCAGCAGGTAGCCGCTGTGCGATTTGTGCAGGACAACGAATCACTCTCCTCTTATGGCGTTGTTCGTGGTCTGCATTTCCAACGTGGAGAGTATGCTCAAGCAAAGCTTGTCAGAGTGGTGCAGGGCGTGGTGCGCGATGTGATTGTTGACCTAAGAAAAGAGAGTCCCTCATTTGGTAAACATATCGCAGTTGAACTCTCTGGGGATAACCACCGCCAACTCTTTGTGCCGAGAGGGTGCGCGCATGGCTTTGCGGTGTTGACTCCTACGGCTCGATTCCTCTATAAGTGCGACAACTATTATGCACCCGATTTCGAGGCAGGTATAGCGTGGGATTCGCCCGAGCTTGGCATAGATTGGGGCATAGAAAAGAGTGATGTGGTATTGTCTGAGAAGGATTGCAGCTACCCCACTTTCTCAGAGTGTGAGTATCTGTTTTAGAACGAGTTTGAAAGGGCAATGATAAAAGTCGAGGATAAGTCAAAGTGTTGTGGATGCGGAGCTTGCGTACAAGTCTGTCCCACGCATTGCATCACTTTTTTATCTGACAACGAGGGCTTTTTCTATCCCAAAGTCGATGCTGCGAAGTGTATAGGTTGTTCGCTCTGCGAAAGGGTCTGCCCCGAGCTTAAAAGCGTTGAAACTCGGGCTATTGGAGATATTTATGTGACGCAAAATCCGGATGAAGAGGTGAGAGCCGAAAGCTCTTTGGGTGGAGTCTTCGGGCAATTTGCCGAGAGGGTTATCTCGCGGGGCGGTGTGGTCTTTGGCGCGAGGTTCGATTCGGACTTTAATGTTGTTCACGACTCGGCAACTACCCTTGAGCAGGTGGCTCGGTTTAGAACCTCGAAATATGTGCAATCGAGAATTGGCGACAGTTATAAGAGGACTGAAGAGTATCTGAAAAAGGGTGTCGAAGTGTTGTTTACGGGTACTCCTTGTCAGATTTTGGCACTCAAAAGTTTCCTGAGAAGAGAGTACGATAATCTCACGACAATCGATTTTATATGCCACGGCGTGCCGAGCGAAAAGGTGTGGCAGCGTCATCTTGGTGAAGTGAAATGTGGGCTTGGTTGCTCGGAGGAGTATATCACATCGGAGGTGAATTTTAGAGATAAAAGCCAAGGGTGGAGAACGTATCGAAGCAAAATAAGTTTAGTTCTGGTGGTGAAATACGCTCATACTCAAAGGCTTATAACCAAGACTCATATATGAGACTCTTTCTGGCTGATTACTCGCTTCGTCCCTCGTGCTACGACTGTCCTGCCAAGGGTGGAAGGAGCGGTAGTGATGTGACCATTGCCGACTGCTGGGGCATACACAAACTCAAAGATTGGAAGTGCGACGATAGAGGAACGAGCATCGTTTTGCCTCATAACTCAAAGGCTGACGAGGTGATTGGAAAGAACCCCCACACTCGTTTCCCGCTCAAACTGCTCAGAAAATATAACCGAAGCTATTTCCGCTCGGTGAGCAGACCTCAAAGACGTGATGAGTTTTTTGAGGATTTTAACCGTGGCGTATCTCTTGATGTGCTTGCATCGAAATATGCGATACGTGACCGCGGAGTGAAGGGACTTATAGGCTCCCTAAAGCGTAAGCTACGACTACTACTAACCCAAAAATAGAGATGAAGATTGGCATACTAACCCAACCCTTGTTGGGAAATTATGGCGGAATAGTTCAGAATTTCGCCCTACAACACACTTTGCGTCGTTTGGGACATACGCCCTACACGGCTGTATATACCAACCGTATCAACATTTTTTGTTGGTCAGAAATGAAGTTCAACCACCTGAAGCGACGACTGCTCGGACGCAAAAGTATTGTGGCTCCTCCTCCGCTTAAAGAGTATTTGAGTATCTATAATAATAGTAGTTTCATTCGCTCGAACATAACACTCACCCCATTTCTTGGCCGTCGTAATTTTAGCAAGAATATACTCAAGGAGGGGTTTGAAGCATATATCGTAGGTAGCGACCAGACTATGCGCCCGCTCTATAATCGAGGTCACAGACTCTATAAGATGTATCTCGATTTCCTTGAGGAGACAAATAAAGCGAAGAGAATTGCCTATGCTGCATCGTTTGGTGTGGATAAGTGGGAGTATGATGCTCAGCAGACCGAAATATGCGGAAAACTCGCTAAGCGTTTCGATGCCATATCCGTTAGAGAGGCTTCGGGTGTGGAGTTGTGTCGCAAATATCTGGGTGTCGAGGCTCAGCACCTGCTCGACCCCACAATGCTACTCTCGGCAGATGAATATCGTGCGGTGAGTGGAGGTAGTAATGTAGAGCCTCCGAAGGGTGATAACTTGGTAGTCTATATCTTGGATATGACACCGCAAAAACTCGAGTATGTGGAACAGATGGCTCGAAAGCTCAACCTTAAGCCCTACTTCCTTGGCAAGAGAACCGGCAATGGGGTGTTGCCAAATGTCGAAGCGTGGTTGTCGGGATTCGACTCAGCGAAGTATGTGGTGACCGACTCGTTCCACGGCACGGTATTTTCGATAATCTTCAACAAGCCATTCTACACGATTGGCAACACTGCCAGAGGTTTTGACCGATTCAATTCGTTGCTCGATATGTTCGACCTTAAGGAGCGACTTGTTAGTTTGGATAGTCCCATAGAGTTGCTCGATGAGCCCGATTGGACGCACGTTAACGAGCGCAAACGCCAGTGGCAGGAACTGTCGATAGAATTTTTGAAAAAGAATCTTGAGTAGAATTAGTGGCTTTCAATCTCTGAGAGCCACTCTTTATATCGCTCGATAACATCGCAACCCCACGTGCCATACCAACTATATCCTACCCTACGCTCGGGGGCAACCTCTTTGAGCGTATAGACCTTGATACCATCACGGTTACATAGGAAAACGGTGTTGTCGCTCAGCTCGTAGAATCGACCCCACAGCGGTTTGCTACTCTTGTCATCCACAAGATAGCGGTCGCGCTTGATTGACCTATCGTCGGGATTTCCCTCGGGCATCTCGACCGTAACAAGACGCTTACCCTCGATTTTGTTCTCCTCGAACCACTCTACGGCGCACTTTACAGCCTCGATAATCTCAGGTGTCGGATTGGGTACAGACATCAGCAGCATAGTGATATCGGCACTCTCGCTTGCGGCAAGTGAGGGATGCTCGTAGCTGCGAGCTTTTGTTGGTTGGAGTGTTTGGTGGTCGTGCTGTTGCGCCCAGATGCTTCGCTTGCCATTTTGGATATATTGGCACTTGAGCGTAAGTTCAAGGGCTGCATCCCACGAGCGTTGAATCTTTGAGAGCTTATCCTCTGAGAGCCAATCGAAATAGTCGGCGCCCTCTAAAATCTTCTTCCACAGACGCATAACACCCGTCATGCAACCATCGTTATAGGTTATGGCATCGGCGTCCCATCCTCGCCAACCGCCATTGGGGTATTGCGTAGAGAGAATGTAGTCTATAGCTCGCTCTGACGAGGCGCTGTATCTGTGGTCGCCTGTTAGCTTATAGACTTGCGCCAAAAACTCGCATTGGGGATAAATGTTGCGATTGTCAAGGGTGGATTCTCTGGCTCGGGTACTTAGCGAACTGATAATCTCGTCGGGGTCGGCTTTCGCAAGCCAATCGATGTTTTTGGGCCAGCCACCATCCTTGTTCTGATAGGCAAGCAGATTGTTGGCAATCTCGATATACAGATTAGGTGCGTAACGCTCATACTCACCCTTTTGTCGGATGAGATACCAATGGTTGATACAATCCTCAAACAGAGCCGTTGAAGGCTCTGTTTGTTGTCCACTTGCATTGGAGCAAAGTGTGGATAGTATCATGAGTGTCGCCCAGAATATCGATTTGCTCACTCTCATAGGCTTCTTTGGACTACTTGAAAAGTTCCTCTACCTTTTGGATTACATCCTCCTCGTTGGGAGTCAGAGAGAAGATGTGCGAAGGCTCAAGGTTCCAAATCTCGCGCTTAGAACGTATAAGCTCCTCACCTCCACCGGTGATGTTGAGCATAATGCAAGCCTTCTTATCAACCTTACCCTCGGCTACCGACTTAATCAGCGTTGCAAGTGCTACGCCTGCTGCCGAGTATATATCGATACCCTCCAACTCGCGGAATAACTCTTTCGCCTTGCGAGCCTGAGCATTTGTTGCTACCAAGATATCACCATCGGTAGCCTTGAGTGCATCATACAGACCTCCGGCAATGCCATAGGGAGGCTTACGATTCGAGAGTACCTTAGCGTCGATAATCTCAACATCGCGGCGTGCGTGGTTCTCGTCGTAGGGCAACATCTCGCGCGAATCGACTCTCCAAGCATTGTACATAGGTACGAAGGGAGCATTCTGCGAAACTATCAACTTCATTGTGTTGTTGCCGAATCTGCCATCCTCGATTAGGCGCATATTTGCCTCCCAAGCGGCAATGGCACCGGTGCCGCTACCTACTGCTTGGAAGTAGTAGTCGGGAATACGACCAATGGTGGTTGCAGCCGAGAGTACGGTTGTTGACATACCATCGCGACGAGCAATATTCTTGGCACCGCCCTCAGCATAGAACATAGGCGACTTGAGTGCCAAATTGCTCAGATGTATAGCATCGAAATAGTCGCCACCCTTAGCGCATGCGATAACCTTCACGCAGGGGTTGAGCGGAGCATCGAACCACAAAGCATTGAGGTTGTCGGCAGGAACAGCCAACAGAAGCTTGATGTTGTTGTCGGAACATACCTTGGCAAATGCACGAGCGGTATTGCCGGCAGATGCCACAACCATAATGCGCTGCTCATCTTCGGGGATGCGCGCGAGTACGCTGTAAGCCTCACACTCCTTGAACGAACAGGTGGTCATATTTGCACCGATTGCGGGGTTATAGCCGTTGAAGGTAATCCACAGATTCTCCAAACCCAGATGCTGAGCCAGCTTTTCGCTCTTGTAGGTTACGGGAGCTGCCGAGTTCTTGAGCATACGTCTGATGGGCAGCCAGTCGCAGAACTTATAGAAGCCATAGCTCTCGGGCTTAACCTCAATCTGTTTTTTCTGATACTTTGCTCTCACGAGCGAGGGACAACTACACTGTTTGTCGTCCATTGTCCAGCCTTCGTCTTGAAATTCGCGCGAGGTGGCAACACACTCGAGCGTATAGGCTGTTGGTTTGAAATTTTCCATACTATATATGGTTTTCGTTAATTATATTATTTTCAGATTGTTATGTTGTTCAACTCATTCTCGACTTGAAATCTTCGTAGCCAAATTCGCGCACAATTTCCACTGTGCCGTCTTTGTGAGCTATGGCTATCGAGGGGTGATGCACGCCATTGAACATCGTGGTCTTGACCATAGTGTAGTGTATCATATCTTCGAATACTACCCTATCGCCAACCTTAGGCTCCGCATCGAATGACCAATCGCCATAGAAGTCGCCCGCAAGACAACTATTACCGCCCATACGCCATCTCTCTTCACCATCCTCGGGATCGTGTGCGCCTATGATTGCGGGTTTGTAGGGCATCTCCAGACAGTCGGGCATATGGCACGCAAACGATACGTTGAGCATAGCCGTCTTAACTCCGCCATTTATAACGATATCCTCGATGGTCGATACTAAATATCCTGTACGCCATGTAAAGGCACTGCCCGGCTCCATGATGATTCTCAGATGGGGATGGCGAGCCTTGAAGTCGTTGAGTATCGAAATCAACTCCTCGGTATCATACTCGGCGTGGGTCATCAGATGTCCACCGCCCAAGTTTAGCCACTTAATCTGATTGATGAATCTGCCGAAACGCTCCTCGAATGCTTCCAAGGCGAGTTTCAGATGGTGAGGGCGAGATTCGCACAAGACGTGGAAGTGCAATCCCTCCACACCCTGAGGAAGCTCGGTTAGCTGTTCGGGGGTTATGCCCAGACGCGAGCCTGCAACACAGGGGTTATAGATGTCGGTCTCCACGGGTGAATAACCGATGTTGACTCTCAGACCGCACGATATGCCGCGAAGAATGGCTCTGGCTCCAAAACGCTCGAACTGACCCAATGAGTTGAATGTGATGTGGCTGCTGCACTGCATAATTTGCTCGAAATCGCGCTCGGTGTAGGTCGGAGCGTAGGTGTGCGCCCTCTCGCCGTACTCTTCAAGTACGAGACGTGCCTCGCTAAGCGAACTTGCGGTAGCTCCGTCTGAGTGTTTTGCCAATATGGGGAATATGCTCCACATAGCACACGCCTTTAGGGCGACAATAACCTCGACACCCGTACTTTGACGCACGTGGTCGATAACCTTCATATTTTGTTCTAATAGCTCCTCGTCGAGTATGAAACAAGGAGATGGAATCTTCGAAAAATCAATCATACGAATCTTAATAACACTACAAATATACGCAAAAATAGCGCGACAGCCAAATTTAGCTATAAATATAGGTATTTGTATGTATTCGTAAATTTCTCGGCTTACACTTTGTAACCTATAGCATCCGGATTTATGTCGGTCTGTTAGTTAAGTAAGGCTTTAGTTTTTGATTTGACTTATATTCGGATAAGCCACTTTAGAGTATAACTCTAATTATTAGCCCTTTGGACTCACTGTATTGAAGTATGCCTTTAATGGCAACAGGCTTATCGGGTATAGGTTTGTGTGCGAAGTCGGCGTATGGACTTACGTAGGTGGTGATGCTCTCGCCATCAGGGTCGGTGAAAAGGTGGTAACCCTCGATTGTGGGGTTGAGAGAGCTATCCTCATCGTCGGCTACATGGCTCAGGTTTTCGATGGTAATGAGTCTGCCATAGTCTCGCTCACCGATTTGCGAAATCTTCATCAGGGCCGGTGTCGGCTTCTGAATACTCTCCGAGAGGCGATAGAGGGTTTGGTCGAGTAGTTGTTCCGAGTAGATATAGTCGCATTTATACTCCCCGCCTGCAAAATTGGCAAAGCCTAACTCTACACACCCCATATATCTGCCCAGAGCCAACCCCTCTGCACAGATTGCTACCCGGCAACCTGCCGGATAGCGAGAGTGGAGTTCGGAGTGCCAGACTCTGATTTGCACAGCAACACCATCAGACTCTATGAACAAGGAGTTTGAAATGTTGCCATCCTTGTCGTTAGCACTGACTACACCCTCGGCAACTATCGGAATGTCAATCATATAGCAATAATCACGACACATTCCGACTATCTCGCTCAATGTGGCATTTATTTCGGGCGGAGAGATAGGTCCGGGAGGCTCGCCATCGCGCTTTTGAGAGCAAGCCGCAGTGAGTAATACAAGGGTGAGTAATATGCCTCTAATTATCTTCACGTCAAACGGAAATTTATCGACTACAAAGTTAAGAAATTTCTGAAAATTGCCAACTATTTTTTGTTGTCGATTGTCGCTCGGGAGAGTACACCACCTCTTTCGGATATGGTCAGAATTTGAAAGTCGGACTCCCCCTCCCTTTTTTGAAAATAAATCGGAGAAAATAGTTGACAGATTCGAAAATTTATTCATACCTTTGTACAAGGAGCAGATACCCCATTCTGCTGTCATTTTTTCGACTCTAGAGATAGATTTCCTCTCGGAATAGCATCTATATAATAGAACGAAAATCCAAAAACATATTATAATGAAAAGAGAACTGCTTTTATTGCTGTTTGCACTCTTTATGTCAGGGTGTAAACCCTCCTCGCCCACTGCTGAGGTCTTGCACGAGGCGACGGATGTAGAGAATGATTGCCCTGCAATCTACCATTGGAAGACCACCTATGACCCAACATCTTTCGAGAAGGAGTTTATCTCGACTCACAACATCAAGCGACTATATTTACGCTTTTTTGATGTTGACTACGATATAAGTTGGGTCAGAGATGATTTGAATGTAATACCCATTGCCACAACAACTTTTAAGCAGACACCTCCACCGGAGATTGAGGTGGTGCCAACCATCTACATAACACTCGAGGCGATGCGTCGAATAGGGCTTGATGGTTGTGAGAATTATGCCGAAATGTTGGTTAAGCGAGTATTGGCGATGATGTCGGCTCACGAGATTTCGAATGTCAAACAGGTGCAATTGGATTGTGATTGGACAGCCTCTACGCGTGATATATATTTCGAGTTTTGCCGATGTGTGAAGCAGAGACTCATTAAAAATGGGTTGCTGCTCAGCTCGACTATTCGACTGCACCAGCTCTTAGAGCAGGCTCCTCCTGTCGATAAGGGTGTGTTGATGCTCTACAACACAGGTTCGCTTGTGAGTTCCGACACCAAAAACTCGATACTCGACTATAACGATGCGTTGCCCTATATCAATCGTTCGAATTATGACTACTTGGAACTCGATTTTGCCTACCCCACTTTCAGTTGGTCTGTCTGGTTCCGCAATGGTAGGTTTATGGCGATTATTCGCAACATAGAGTTGGATGATAAAACCTATTACGAACCAATCGACGAAAACAATTATCGTGTGGTGAGCGACCATTTCAGAGACTCGAACCGACTGTTAAAGGGCGATATTATCCGTCTTGAAGAGTCGGATATCGAGCAGGTGATGAAAGTCAAGAGTCTTGTTGACCAAAAATGGGGCGATAAGCCGCGCAGCTCGATAATCTATCATCTCGATTCAACTAACCTTTCAAAATATAGTAAAGATGAAATTCAAGCAATATATAAGAACAATTAACCTTATCCTGCTCCTCGCTCTCGGTGGCAATCTTAGTGTATTGGGCTGTGGCGAGCCATATACCGATCCTGCATATCTGAAAATCTTCAAGGTTCAGCCCCAGTCCTCGGATTCGGACTCGGACCTTCAACTCTACAACTATCGCGCGATGGATAATTGTAGGCTCTGGGCTAAGCAGACTTATTCTAAAATCAATATTTGGGAAATTCATGAGGTGGTTTACGAGTGGTATGCTTATCAAATTGAGAGTCTTATTCGCAATATAGATAAGCCCGAAGAGGGTAATACATTGCTCGACAACGAGTTTGCGCGTTGGATTGTCGATAACAAGGATTATGAGGTTGCTCGATTCTTGCTGCTGGCTAAACGTTGTGAAGAGACTCGCATGGCCCAAAATCACCCTTGGTACTACCCCGCAAATGGCGACGAAGTGTCGATGTCGCTACACGAGGTAGCTAAAGAGGCTGCGGCGTACAAGGGTTATAGACTTCGCTCAAGATATGCTCTTCAGGCTATACGTGCGCTCTTTGCTTCGGGCAGGCACGACGAGTGTGTGAATTATTGGGGAAGGATAAATGAGAGCCTCGACGAGGATTTGCTCAAACATATGTGTCGCCCCTATGTGGCAGGCTCGCTGTTGCGCTTGGGTCAGAAGGAGGAGTCGCTGAAGATGTATGCTCAGGCTGACGATGTTAATTCGATAATCTCGATTACGGACAAAAGCCTCGACCCCAACAACCTCTTCAACCGACTTGAGGCACTCTATAAGTATAATCCCGACTCGGAGCAGTTCCCCAAAATTATTCAGCGCGAGGTTTCGAAATTCGAGGAGGAGAAGTATGGAGATTATTACAGCTACAACCCCAAGCGTGTGGCTTCGCTGTGCGAGTTTGCTACTAAGGTTGCCCATGAGGGACGTTGTAAGAATCGAGCTATGTGGTACTACACCGCATCGTTCCTTAACTATCTTCTCGACAATCCTACTCAGGCTTTTGAACTGCTCTCAGAGTCGGAGCGTTACAAGGCGGATGCAGTTGTCGATAGTTCAATTAGGTCGCTGAGATTGTTGCTCGATGCTAAGTATAGCCCCCTAAATCCCGCTACCGAGAGAAGAATTTACAACGACATAAATTGGCTGTTGGAGAGCATTCGCAATAGTGCCTATGAGCCTGTTGATTGGTATTGCACCATCTCGTGGTCTAATTATCGCGATAACTATTGGTGTCGAATCCTCTCAAGAGTTCTGCTCTCCGAACTTGCGCCTCGCTACTTTGCCAAGGGCGATTACATAAGAGGTATTCAGCTGGTTAATATGGCAGATAATGCACTGCTGAATATTGTAGGTGAGCTTATTAGTTATAGCTATGTGCCGATGATAGATAAGTATATTAACCTTGAACTACCCGTATCTCAGATGCGTGAATCACGATTTGTCACCAACGATATCGACTACTCTAATTCGCTCTTTGTGGTTGCCGATACGATTGCTGTCGAGAAGTTGCAGAGATATGTCGATGTGATGAATGATAAGCACTCCTCACCGATGGATGAACTTGCCAGATTGTATAGTTATACCAATCCCGACTTCTTCAATGAAATTATTGCCACACGCCTTCTGCGCGAGTGCCGATATGCTGAAGCAGTAAAATACTTTAGAATGTTGCCTGAGAATTTCCACCGCCGACTCAACACCTACAAGTGTGGCAACCTGTTTAAGTGTAATCCGTTTTCTGAGAGCGTTGTCTCGCCCAGCGATAACGTAAAGTATAATTTTGCTGTCAAGATGGTGCAACTCGAGAAACAGATAGAGCAAACCACTGAGCCTAATACTAAGGCTGACCTTAAGTTGGAGTATGCACTTGCTATGCGTCAATCGCTCGTTGAAGAGGGATGGGCTTTAACACGCTACTATTGGGGTGTTCCATGCTATTTCTTAATCGATCAGACGGGTGATAGATGGAATATTAAGCCCGACCATATAGCCCGAGTCAAGAAGTGTGATGAGTTGATTAAGGAGGCTCTCAGGAGCTATACCTATAACGAGGCGGCAGCTGCAGCCTATCGCAGGATGGGGTTCTATAAGTCGGTCTTGGAACGTTTCCCCGACACCCGGACAGCAGCCGATATTCGTCGCCGATGCGATAACCTGCGCGACTATAAACCAAACTAGCCCTATCCTGATGGGTGTATCAAAACCCGATAACGAAGCTGTCTGACAAGGTGATTCTAAAGTTAAGTTCCTTCTGGTTGCTTCGCCATAGCATAGCGAGTAAACTCCCTCTGTCTATGGCTTAATCGCAACCTTATACTCGCCCTCAAGATGCTCATTTACGCTCTCGGTAAACTCCGTTTTTTCGGGCTTTGTAAGCCTTAAAATCTCTCTTGTTATACAACTTATGACAAAAATGGACCTGCCTAAAAACTTATTAGACAGGTCCGTTTTTTTATAATTCACCTCTCCTATCGGAATGAAATAAATCCCGCTGGGGCTCGATTGCGCTACTTGGCGCAATCGTGTGCTCATTTGTTTACACCCTCCCAACCTCCCTGGAAGGGAGGAGTATTCTGGCTTCGACCATCCCACCGAGAACTCAAAACAGAAAAGGAAGCCCGATTTGGACTTCCTCTTCCGTTTTGGTGATCCCGCTGGGGCTCGAAGCGAAGGGTTGTAAGCCCGAAGCTCGCGGGGACACCTTAATAGCGCAGCCGTAGGCGAGCAGTCAATGAATCTTATCCCCGCAACCCGCTACACACAGCAGCGGAAGCAGCACGAACGACAAATCTGCAATGCAGGTGTTTTGTTTGATGTTGGGCGGGGAGAGCTTGCATCTATCCGAACGACATTAAACAAAACAACCGAAGCATATTTGCTTCGGTTGTCGTTCAAAAAGAGGTGATCCCGGCGGGATGGTTGGTTTCTGCGCCAGACGCACACGCAGGGCACTTTTTGAATGTCACTCTGCACTCACTGATGCGGTTTTCTACACTAAAAATTCAAGGCTCAAACATGCACGATATTGCAGCTATTTTTACGATGCAACCTAAAAATAATTCTTCGTTGCGAACTCGTACTGCTCGATAAATATCTGCTTGAATGCTGCGATATTGTTCTGCTCGTAGAACATCAGCATCGCTTTTTTGTAATCTACCGAATCTACCGTACGGAATGAAAGTGGGCAGTATCCCCACGCCATAAGTATGGCATTGCTTGTGATTCGGGCGGTGCGCTTGTTGCCATCGGAAAACGCCTGTATATACGACAACAGCACTAACGCAAGAAGAGCTTTCTCAAAGATATTCTCTTTGCCATTTATCAGTGTGCAACTATCCTCCAACGCCTCACGAATCTGAAACTCATTGTCAAGCGGGCGATAGTTCGTACCTGTAATACCTACTCTTCTGGTGCGAATACCACCACCAACACCCAGCTCTTTTGTTAGGATAGCGTGAATATCCTCAATTCGCCTCGTGGATAACTCCTTCAAATAGTCGTGATTGTCGAGGACAAAATCGAGCGCATCCTTATGGTTGAGCAACATCACAGCCTCATCTTTGGTCTTACCCTGAGCAGTCTGCTTCTCTTTCAGTAGTCGCTCGGTTTCGAGCAATGAATAGGTGTTACCCTCAATCTGCGATGACTTCCACGATAAATCCACACCCAAACGCTCCATCTCTTTACGGTATTCCACTTCGGAGAGGGTTTGCATATTTGCCAAGAACTGCTGATGTGCGACACCAAGTCTCTGCAACTCCTCCTCGGTAAAAATAGCGACCTGCGGAAGTGTAGTGCGGATAAGGTCGAAGTTGAATGACTCCTGCACCTTACGATCGTCAATATCTTTGAGAAAGTAGGTGTCAATGTCAAGTGGCATCATAAGTTGAGCCTGCGCAGAGAGCGAGTAGCGTGTTGCCTTGCCTCTGCCTTCTACAACAATGTCGCCACGCTGAACACCATCGGCAATCAACCTTTTGAGAGTTCGCTCATTTGGTGCATCTGCGAGTCCAGCAGCAATCTCAACCCTGCTTGATGATGGGTTGTAGTG
>CAZFQU010000056.1:0-13112 GCA_964521245.1 uncultured Alistipes sp.
GCTGTATTTCTAATACTATCCTTCCACGCCATTTTTCACGATGCACCAAATCTGCTCCTCTAAAATCAAAAAATCCCTCTTGCTGCTGACCGTTGATTCGTCGCAACAGATGCACACAATTTCGCTAACAAAAAATCCCTCACGCCACCCAAAAGCGTGATGGTTCTCTAAAAGAGCTGAGCAACGGTTGCCTTTGTGAACGATATTAACTCTTGGGGTGAGAGTTTGAGTTGCAGCCCCCTTACTCCGGCACTTATATAGATATAATCAAACTCAAGGGCTGTGGAGTGGATATATATCGGAAATGGCTTTTTGAGTCCGATGGGCGAGCATCCACCTCGTATGTAACCCGTAGTGGGCAGAAGCTCCTTCTGAGCTATGAGGTCACACTTCTTATTTGCCGACACGCGTGCAGCCGCCTTCAGGTCAACCTCCCTATCGCCGGGTATGACACAGACAAAGTAGCCCGACTTATCGCCCTTTAGAATCAGTGTCTTAAAGACTCTTTCAATTGGTTCGCCAAGCTCCTCGGCAACGTGTGTTGCGGCAAGGTTCTGCTCATCGACCCTATATGGAATCAACTCATAGGCAATCTTTGCCCTATCGAGCAGTCGCGCAGCATTGGTCTTTTCAATTTTACTCTTTGCCATAAATTCTCGTTTTAAGAAACTGTTTGAATTTGTTTGCGAAATTATTTTACAGCTTTTTTGTGGCAGCTTTTTCGTGTGATTCGAGACGCATAGGGATTCCTATGTAACGAGAATTACGCGAGAAAAGAGCCGTAAAGAGCGTAAAAGAATGAAGTAAATAAATTTCAAACAGCTTCTAAGCAACAAATATAGGCAAAAAAAAGTATCTTTGCGACAAATTTCTTACAACTATGATTAAAGGGGTACTCTTCGATATGGATGGTGTGCTTGTCGATAATGCCGATATGCACCACAAAGCTTTCGATATGTTCTGTCGTCGCCATGGTGTGGATGGTTGGCAGGAGAAATTCTCGTCGCTCTATGGTATGGGCAACGACGATATTATGCGTACACTAATGCCCAAGGAGCTGGTCGAAAGACGCGGTACAGAGTCGCTTAGCGACGAAAAAGAGGCTATATATCGCGAGATTTATGCCCCCACAATCAAACCTGTCAACGGACTCAAAGAGCTGCTCACAAAGCTCAAGGAGATGGGCATTCGCTGTGCCGTAGGCTCGTCGGGGTGCAGGGCGAATGTGGAGTTTGTACTCGAGAAGTGTGGTATAGGCTCCTTCTTCGATGTGAAGGTTAGTGGCGATAGCGTAACGCGTTGCAAACCAGACCCCGAGATATACCTCACAGCTGCCCGACTTTTGGGTCTTGACCCCAAAGAGTGTATCGTATTCGAGGATGCTGTGGCGGGAATCAAGGCTGCAACAAGTGCTAATGTGAGCCATACAATCGCACTCGAGACTTCGCTCTCGGGGGCAGAACTGATGAAAACAGAGGCTCGATATATAGTTAAAGATTTTACTCAAGTAACCGACGAAATGTTAAGATAATGAAAGGTTTAATATCGATATTGATGTTGGTGCTATCCAACGCTTTTATGACATTGGCGTGGTATGGCCATATCGTTTTCAAGTCGAAAATCGAGAAGTTCGGAATGGTGGCAATCGTGCTTATCAGCTGGGGTATTGCTCTGTTCGAGTATTGTTTTCAGGTGCCGGCAAACCGCATAGGCAGTGCGCAGTATGGCGGTCCCTTCTCGCTTTGGGAGCTGAAGGTCATTCAGGAGGTCATCACGCTGGTTGTCTTCACAATCTTCACCGTGGTCTTTATGAAGAGCGAAACCCTGAGGTGGAACCATTTGGCTGGTTTTGTCTGTTTGGTGATGGCCGTATATTTTATCTTCAAAAAGTAGTAATATTTCCCCTCAAAAAAAGTCTGCCCAAATAAAATAAGGCAGATTTTTTTGTAGTTTTTTCGCCCCTTGCGTAGTCTAATAGGCAAAAAGGTTCTACTAAATCACATCGTAAATGAAAAAAGAGGAACAATTCACAAAGTTAGTAACAGAGAACAAGGCGACAATCTATACGGTCTGCTATATGTTCTCACAGCACAGAGAGGAGGTTGACGACCTATTTCAGGATGTGCTAATCAACCTATGGCGAGGGTTCGATAAATTTAGGGGCGAGAGTGCAATATCGACTTGGATATGGAGGGTGAGCCTAAATACCTGTATCACCTCGATAAGTAAGCTTGAGAAGGGGAACAGGAAGCTAAATGCGGAAGCTGACCCAATACTCGACGAGGGGGTCGAGAATGGGCAACAAATCAAACAGTTGTATGAACGCATACGCCAACTCGGGCCTATCGACCGAGGTATTGTGCTGCTGTGGCTCGAGGGTATGAGCTACGAGGAGATAGCTCAGGTTATAGGCACTTCGGTAAAGAATATCTCGGTAAGGCTCTACCGCATTAAGCAAGAGCTGAAGCGATTGTCTAACATAAACAACGAATAACACTATGAATCAGCACGATAAATATATGGAATTTGAGCAGATGCGAGAGCAAATATCACTTCTCAAACAGACGCTCGACAAGAAGATTGCACTTAACGAAAAGATGATAAGACGAGCTATGGCTCAGAAGATGCGCAGCTATCGTCGCAAGGATATAGTTCTGATTTTATTGGCTTTACTCTCGTTGCCGGCAGTGATATTTTTGGGAGACCATCAGCAACTTATCTCACCTGCCCTTGCCATCACTACCATCAGCTTTATGTTTATTGCCATCTGCCGTACGCTCTACACCCACAGCATACTTCGAGCTGAGGATATCGTAGGGGGTAAACCACTTGAAGTGTCGAAAAAGATACTTAAGCTTAAGCGGATGAATATCAGATGGTTATACTTCTCTATTCCATTTCTTCTGTTTTGGGTTCCGTGGTTTGCTTTCGAGGTGACGCAGACAGCACCGAGCATTGAGATTCGTAATAGTTTTATGATTGGTTTTGGAGTCGGTCTGTTCTTCGGCGGAACTTATGGCGTGATACACTTCAGACGCAGCCAGCGCATACTGACCGATATGGAGCAGGAGCTAAGGGAGTTTAGTGATGTGAATTAGCTCGGTACAGCTGCCACAAGTTGACAATATTTTGCCACACGATATATGCCGTAGGGGCAATCGACGAGATTGGATCGAGGAACGATTGAGCCATCCATACAGCCAATACCGTGTTCTTCTGACCCAACGATTGACCACCAGCAGGGGCGTCGCCATAGCGTCGCCCTATTGCTCGTCCTATGATAAACTGCACGAGACAGATGACCAGAGCCGAGAGAGCCAACAGAATCTCGAGTTGCATATGTTCGCCACCGAGGTCGATGATGTAACTCGTTGTTCTTCCGATGACTATAATGAGCGATATTAACCAAAAGTAGAAGGATAGTTGACCGTGTTTAGCCACCCATCCTGTAAGCTTTGGCATAATTTTACGAGCAAGTTGTGCAGCGACAAACGGACCTACAAGTAGTGGGGCAATGCGTGCCAAAATCCCCGCAAAAGTACACTCTCCGTTACCTGCCCACGAGAGTATTATGGGAGCAATGGCTGCAGTTGCCATATTGCAAATCAGGCTGTATGTTGCCATTGTTGCGATGTTGGCACCCAGCATACCTCCGATTACTACGGCTGCCATAGCTACGGGCGCAAGTACGCATATCATAACGCCTTGGGCAAGAGTGTTATTAAGGGGCGATAGGGCAAGGAAGAGGGCGATGCTGACTGTGACTTGGATAAGCAGCAACCATAGGTGCATACCGCTGATTCGCATATCCGAAACCTTGACTCGGCAGAAGGTGATAAAGAGCATCAGGAAGATTAGGATAGGGGTAATCATCTGATGCGAGAGTTGCTCGAGAGCCACGATAGGTCGGCACAGCAAAGCTCCCACGAGCATACCCATAGGCATTGCTATTGTTCTGAGGTTGTGCATTATAGCCCCTTGAATCTTATGTAATCCTTCATTCATAAATTCTTCTATTTATCAAGAAATTTCAACACCTTTCGCATTACGGAGTGTCGTTTATCTTCTCCTGTTATTGTCTCGAACGGGAATCCCATAACCACAAGTCGATAGTCCTCGCCATCGTATGCAATTGCAGCCGTCTTTTGCGAGTCGTTGTAAGTCAGGCAGGCGCGTGCCGATGCTCCGATAGGCAGCAAGGCATCGGGCGAATCTACTCGGTAAATCTCGGGCGAGAACTCTCTGTTGAACTCAAACTCGCCAAGCATCATCGAGGGCATATTGCCTCTTACGCGAGCCGATTCCGAAGCCCTGCTGCTTTGGTGTTCGTAGTGTAGTACCTCGCGAGCAAAGGCACGGTCGCTGTCGGTGCTTGCTTCACTCTCCCATAGGTCGGATGAGAGGTAGCTTCCTGATATAAATGCAGGTGTGCCATTTTGCGTGAAGTTGCGAATGAAGTCCTGTAACGACTTCGAGTAACAGTTAAACTCATAACCGTTATGTCCTTGACCCACAAATGACGAACGCTGCTTACCGAGTATTATATCTATTGCGCTGTACCCCTCGCTCTTTACCTCAGAACGCTCAACGGATGCAAGCGATGCCGAACAATAGGAGTAACCCGCTTTGGCTATGGACTCGCCGTGCAGGGCTGCAAAATCGAAGCTATTGCCGGCAATGATACCTCCCTCGTACTCGGTGCTGCAACCACCCAAGCCCTTTTCGACATTCTCAACATTGGAGAGCGAACGGTCGAAAATCTGCTGCTCGCCGATAAACGATATGTCGCGTAGATAAGCTACGCCAGAATCGTAATCGGTCGAGAACCCTGCCTCGGTATCACTTCTGAAACTTGCGGGCGCACTCACTCTGTCAAAGCCATTTACGATAAGCACATTACCCTTTGCTTTAGGTACGATGCAAGCCGAGAGAGTCTCCGAAGGGAGGCTCTCGCCACCCTCGTTGCAGGCGGTTACTCGGTAGCGATAGCGTTTGCCCGGCTCCTGCTTTTGGCTGCACTCGCTTGACTCTACCCTACGTCCGTTGTCGAATCCTCCGTCGTCGATGGCTGTGTAGAGAATATAATATTTAGCCACGGCACTCTTCTCTAACGAATCTTTGCGCGGATGCCATCTGAGGCGCACGCTCTCCTCGCCCGTAATTTCTACGCTAAAAGCCTCTACGGGCAGTGGTTGTACGACATATTGATAGTTATATTGAGTGGCTATATGCTTCAATATACCCTTATATATGGCTCGCGACACGAGGAACTTGTATCTTGGGTCGTGTCCTAAGCGCATATCCGCAAAGTTTTGGTGCGAGAGCAACTCCAGAAGCATTGTTGGTGCCGAGGGTACGCGTGCTTCGTAGTAGGAGCGATTCCAGAGTGCGCGTCTGCGCCAATTGGGTTCCCACACCGAGCGGGTGTTGTCCACAATTTCGCTCATTATCACATCGGTCAAATCGCGTGATAGGTAGCGACTCGACTCACCCTCGAAGAGCGACTTGTTTTGCTTGGTGTAGAAGATGCCGAGCGTGCCTATTGTCTGGTCGGAGTTGCGTATGCCTGCGTCGCTATGGAATGCCAATGCAAGGTCGATGGGTATGGCGAGACCCCGCTTGTCCGGTAGTCGCTCGGAGCCTCCCATCAGTTCGTTGACCCATATCGCACGCGACATATAGTCGTCTTTATAATCGTCGGCAAAGCCTTGAGGACTATACACCTCGGGTGAAAATCCTGCCCATTGCAACCAATATCTTGCCCCCTCGCAGTAGCGCGGGAAACCACTCAGACGGGGGTAATATTCGCGCTCCTCTGTGCGTAGTGAGTCGGTGGGTATTCGGGCAATAGAGCCATAACCTCCACCCATCTTAACGGCGTCAGCCACAATGGTTTTACCCGCTTCGGTTGAACTATTGCTTAAAATAACTACGGGTTGCTTGTCGCCTGCATTAAATCGGAATGTTCCCAGATAAACCCACGTTCCACCGCCCATCTTTTGGTTGACTCTCAGGCGAGTCTCACCTCCGGCGTGACGCACAGTGTAGAGTGCCTTTTCGGAACTTGTAGGGAGCGTGCGATAGCTGACATAGATGGCATAGTCGCCCGCCTCGGCGATATCTGCCTGCCACACAGCGACGCTCTCTTTGCCCGATGTGATGGTCTCAATCTTGCGACAACGACCATCCTTAAAGGGATTTTCACCCTCCATATAGCTCTCTTTGAGCTGTCCGAATCCCTCGCCACCATCTTGCCACTCTCGTTTGCCGTTATGCTCCCAATACTCCGACGAGAAATAGACCTTCTGCTCATTGTCGATAATTATCTCGCAGGATTGCACGTCCCTCTCGCGAGGGGTCATCACATTTGCACCCGCATTCTCGAGCATCGGAATCAGGAACGGCAAGACAAAACTTTGTGTGAAAAGGTCCTCGCGTGTGAGCCATTGCGCCGTACGCTGCCACTCCCATCTGTCGTCGCGTTGGTCGAAATAGATGCCGTGACTCTGCCAAAGAGCAATATGTCTGTTTTGCAGACCTTTGGTTATGCTATATGGTTTACTCTCATTGCTCACAAGCGGACTACTTGAACTATTGGTGAAGGTGATAATGCGCTTGCGGTCAACCTTCGAGCGGTATGGCAGGGGTATTAAATCCTCTATAAGATGCTTGTCGGTATATGCCTCAATCTTGTAGTTTTGCATCTTCTCGGGCAGATATTCGCGTATCGAGTCATAGATTGCAGCAACACTCTCTTCGCGCATCGGAAAGTTTGCCAAACCACTCGAGAACTCAACCCTAAGTCGGCGACCCTTTACATTGTAACCCGTAATCTTTGTGCCGCCACCCTTAACCTCGGCATCAATCAACGAGCTGACAGCTTTGTTTATATTGCTTTTGTCGCTATTTGTAAGCTTTTCGGATGCAGCCGATACGCTAATCGTAACACAAAGAGCTATAAGCGTATATATCAACTTTCTTAACATTTTGGTTTAGATATAATAAGTAACCCTGCAATGGTTATCAGGGCGTTGTAAATAATTAGTTCGTAGCCTATATTATAGCCCCAATCGATAGCCACCGACTTTAGCATAAAGCTGGCTATGGGGGCAAATATAATCACCGTAAAAAGCCACTTTTCTCTGATTTTAAGTTCAGAAAGTGAGCCGAAGAGGAACAGACCGAGTATGGGTCCGTAGAGGTAGCTGACCACCTGATAGACCACATTTATCAGACTTTGGTTACCCACCCTGCTCAGCAACATAACGCCAACCCATACTCCAATCGCAAGGGCTGTGTGGATGGTGTATCTGAGGCGTTTTGATGGAGTGGCTGACTCTTTGGCTTGTCTGCTAAAGTCGTATATGGCAGATGTGGTGAGTGCCGTGAGTGCCGAGCCTGCTGTGGAGTAGGTACTCGACATCAGAGCGAGGATAAACATCACTCCGACAATCTTGGGCATCGAGGGGCTTAGGGCTATCGTCGCAAAGACCGAGTCACCATCGGCAGGCAGCTCCAGACCGAATCGTGAGCCATAGGCGTAGAGCATCCATCCCATTGTGAGTAGCAGAAGAATCACTACGGCTTGGGCGATGGCAGTGAGCAAGATGTTGAGCTGTGAGGAGCGAATATTTCGGCAGCTGAGGTTGCGTTGCATCATATCCTGATCGAGTCCAGTCATGGCTGTCAACACAAAAACACCGCCAAAGAACATTTGCCAAAACGACCGCGAGGATTCTTTTCCAAAGTCAAAGACTATTTGTGACATTGGCGAGGATTTAATATCGCTGAAAAAGGTTGAGATATTCCAATCCATCCTATTGAATATCACCAATATAGTACACACTACCGAACCTATGAGCAGCAGGGTCTGAAGCACATCGCTCCACACCACCGACCTCACTCCCGAGCGCAGCGTAAAGCCCCAGACAGCCGTCACGGTAATAAGCGCATTAAGCCACAGAGGGATACCCATATCGTCAAACACCAACCCCTGAAGTATCCATACCACCACAAAGAGTTTGATGGCTGTGAGCAGTAGTTTTGTGCCGAGAAATATGGCTGCTCCCGAACGATGTGTGGTGACTCCGAAGCGCGAGTCGAGCCACTCATAGAGTGATGTAACCCCCGAGCGATAGAACATTGGCACCAACCACAAGGCGATGATAATCTGACCCACGGTGAAGCCCACCACCATCTGCATATAGGAGAAACAGTCAGTGGCAACCGACCCCGGCACCGAGACGAAACTCACACCCGACATCGGTGCGCCAATCATACCCAGAGCCACAATACCCCACTGCATCTGACGACCACCCGTAAAGAAACTCCGCACGGTGGCACCCGTAGCAGCTCGCCAAGCCACCACGTAGAGCATCGCCACATAGAGTGCAACGGTCGTTAGTATCTGAAGATGTGTCATTCTAAAGTCAGCCTCTTACTTCGGGACAAAGATACACAGAAAAGTCGATTGTTTTGTCTTAACCTCCAATAAAAAAAAGGACTGCTCAACATCAAATGTCGAAACAGTCCCCTAATGTCAATGGCTGTGCGATTCCTACTTCTTCTCTTTGAGCAAGTCGCGAATTTCGGTCAGGAGCTTCTCCTCAGCCGAAGGCTCGGGTGCGGGGGCAGGGGCAGGTGCAGGAACTGCCTCTTCCTCCTTCTTGCGCATATTCATCAGGCGGTTCATGGTCTTAACCATCAGGAATACGCAGAACGCAATGATGGTGAAGTCAACAACCTGCTGGATGAAGGCTCCGTAACGCCATACAACCTCGGCTACGCCCTCTGCCTCGTTTGCCTTCTGCAAGACAATAGTGAGGTCCGTAAAGTCAACACCGCCAACCAACAGACCGATAGGGGGCATAATAATATCGTTAACTAACGAGGTGGTAATCTTACCAAACGCGCCACCGATGATAACACCGACAGCCAAATCAATTACATTACCCTTAAGCGCAAACGCCTTAAACTCTTTAATAAATCCCATAATATTTGATTTTTTAGTTTTTGCTCCTACAAAGATAAGAAAATATTTCTTATATCGCTAAGTATGCAGCATAAATCGATATCGGGCAGTAAAATGAAACTGCCCTGACCTTTTTAGGGGTTGGGCAGTTTCTTGTGTTTACCACTCGTGGTGGATGGGGGTTACTCAATCTCGATAAGAGCAGCGTCGGTGGCTACATTATCGCCCTCAGCTACAAGTACTTGGCGCACCTTACCTGCGAAATCGCACGAGATAGAGTTCTCCATCTTCATAGCCTCGAGAACCATAACCTCCTGACCTGCCGATACGCTATCGCCAGCCTTAACCTTGATGGCAATCACGCGACCGGGCAGCGGTGCATTGACGGTCTTGCCTACAACTGCGCTCTTTGTTGTGGGGGCTGCAGCTGCTGCGGGAGCATCAGACGAAATCTCGATAAGCATAGCGTCGGTAGCTACGTTGTCGCCACTCGAAACCAAAATCTGCTTAACATAGCCCTCGCGGTCCGAAGTTACGGAGTTCTCCATCTTCATAGCCTCGAGGATAATAACCTCCTGACCTGCCGAAATCTTATCGCCAACCTTAACCTTGATGTCGATAACCTTACCGGGCAGCGGTGCATTTACGGTAGCACCGGTTACGGGGGTCTTAACAGCAGCTACGGGTGCAGCCTCCTCGGCAGCCTTAGGCTCCGAAGCACGCTTAGCCTCGTATGCAGCCTTCTTGACGCCGGTCAGATAGCCCTTAGCAACCATGGGGAACAACTCCAGCAAGAGTACCTCCTTCTCGTTCTCAGCCAACTTAACGCCACCTGCCTCAGCAAGCTCGGGGTTGGGCTGCATCTGATACTTCGATACGTCATAGGGAGTCTCCTCTCTGAAGCCACATATCTTGAGACGGAACTCGGGGTCAATCTTAACGGGAGTCTTACCATACTCACCCTTCACCAGATTCACAAACTGCGAACTCTTGTTGGTGTACATCGGGCGACCAGCCTTCTCGTCCATAGCGCAGTTAACAGCCTGTGCGCCTACAATCTGCGAGGTGGGAGTCACCAAAGGGGGCAGACCTGCCGAGAGACGTACGGTGGGGATAAGCTCCATTGCGCGGGGCAGAATCTCCTCAGCCTTGAGCTGCTGGAGCTGAGCCACCATGTTGGAGTACATACCGCCGGGAATCTCAGCCTTCTGTACCAACTCGTTGGGTGCGGGGAAGCCGAAGTAAGCCTCAATCTTCTGAGCTGCGTCGAGCAGTGTTGCGAAGTCGTCTGCCTGAGCAGCCTTGATAGCGCGGTCGAGCTGTGCGTCAACCTCGGCGGGGGTAGCATCTACCACGGGGTTGAAAGCCTTAGGTGTAGGCTTATCCTTACCGAATACCGATATGTTGAGTTCCGAACGGATACCCTTAAGCTCCTCGTTAATCTTAGCCACAGCCTCCATATTCACGCCCAAGTCGATACCGAGCTTCTTGCAGAAGAGATATACAAGCTCCAATGCAGGTGCGCCGGTACCACCACCAAACCACCAGCAGTTGGTATCAACAACGTCAACACCTGCTGCAATCGATGCATAGACCGATGCCAAACCATAACCCGGAGTACAGTGGGTGTGGAAGTCGATAGGTACGTTGACGGCAGCCTTGAGCTTCTTAACCAAAGTGCTTACTCGCTGGGGAGGAATCAGACCCGACATATCCTTGATGGTAATCATATCTGCACCCAGAGCAGCAACCTCCTTAGCCTTGTTTACGAAATACTCGTCGGTGAATACGGGTGCGGGATTCTTCTTACCCTTGAATACGCGGTCGATGAAGCTGAGTTTGGGATATTTGGGGTCAACGGTGTAGCAGACAGCGCAGTCGGCAATACCGCCATACTTCTTAACATACTTGATGGTCGATTTCACGTTGTCAACGTCGTTCAGACAGTCGAAGATACGCATGATGCCCAGACCACTCTCGATAGCGTTACGGCAGAAACCCTCGATAATCTCGTCGGTGTAGGGAGCATAGCCAAAGAGGTTACGACCACGCGAAAGAGCGGTCAACTTCGACACATCACCCACAGCCTTGTGGATAGACTCAAGGCGGGTCCAAGGATTCTCGTTCAGGTAGCGCATCACCGAGTCGGGCACTGCACCGCCCCAAACCTCCATTGCATAGAAGCCCGCATCCTTATAGAAAGGAAGTACACGGTCAATCTGCGATTGATTCATACGGGTTGCGAACGACGACTGCTGACCGTCGCGCAATGTCAAATCTCTGATTTTAAGTTCTCTTGCCATTGTTTTTTTTGGTGTTAGGTTTAATAATTATTTTTTTTGTTACACTTCTCTTTTTTCTGTCAATGCCAGCCACAACAAAAGCCGAAAATCCACCTTCATGTTTCGTTTTGTAACCCTTGTGTGTTTCGTTCCATAAGCAGCTCGGTGTTGTTATTTTACTAACAGCTATAACAAAGGTAGTAAAAAATCTCTATCGTTATACATAAAAAGCAGAAAAAATAGCATAAATAGTGAAAAAAAACTCTTGCAAGAGGAAAAAGTGGCAAAAAACTATCTTTGGGCAAGGTATTGACCCACTATTCGGGCTGCCGATGCTACATATTCGCCACAGGGTCGTTTGCGATAATATTGAGGTGTTCGTGCCTCGGGCGTAGGCTCATCCTTTTGGTGGTCGAGACCTAAGAGCTGGCGACAGACTATGGCTCCGTTTTCGGCTCTGAACTGCTCGGCAAAGTGTTGTACAAGGGCATAATTTGCAGCCTTGGCATCTGTGTCTGCGGGGTTGAAAGCCGGCGATATGAATCCCGCCAAGAGTGCCATACCACTGACCGTTCCGCACACCTCGCGTAGTCTGCCCACACCTCCGCCCAGAGGAGCAGCGATGGTTGCTGCCATCTCTTGGTCGAGGTCGAAGAGGTCGGCATAGGTCATAAACACTGCCTGCGAGCAGTTATATCCCGACTTAAAGAGTCCGCGTGCCTTCTCGACGCGAGCCTCGATATCTATATTTTGCATAGCTTGTATTGAGTTTTTAGTATGCAAATATAGGAAAACTTTCTATAATTTATTAACCTTTGCCACTCTTGCTCTTGTGTGTATAGAGCGAAGTGACATAGACCGTGAATATCGGAAACATTGCCATACCGAGTATGGGGAGCATCACACAGAGTATCTTACCCACTGTCGTTACGGGAAATATCGCAGCACCCACCGTCGTCACATTCATCCACGCCCACCAAAGCGCATTGCCAAAGCCACTCAGACGGCTGTTGACCCCCGACTCGAAGTCGTAGAAGATAAGCGCAGAAAGGTAGGTGAAGAGTATTACGGTCAGCGTATATGCCCAGAAAAGACGCTTGACCTTACCCTCGATAAGTGTGTGAACAACGATATAGAGTGCCAGAAATGCCCTGATTAGGGGTATCACCGCCACACCCATAGCCTGATGGCGAGTCAGGTCAACCTCTGCCCAATCCAATATGTTGTGCCAAGGAATAGCCACCAGCAGGAAGAGTAGATTGCCCACGTGGTTGAGCTTGGAGTTTGCGGGTGTGGTGGCAAGCCTTACTCCGAGGTCGATGAGGAATATCGAACAAACGGCAAGCTGAAGCGACATATAACCCGACGAAAATTGCCTGCCTGCACCCGATATAACCTCGTAGGAGAGGGCTGCAATAAGCACAATGGCTGCAATCAGTGTTATTAGGTGAGTGGAGTGCTTGATATTTTTTATCATCATCATAGTCATTTTTCTCTGCTTACTTTTCTTCGATGGTTGCCCGAGCCGTAAAGCCGACAACAGGTTTATCTACCCTGCTTTGGCTTAACACAATATTTATGCCGAGTTGATAGTGTGAGCGTAATGCGTTGATAGATTGTGTATTATAACTAAGAGGTGCAAATAGTCGCAAAAAAAGTTGTTAAAAATTTTGCAGAACAGAAAATTTGGCTTATCTTTGCATCGCTTTTGAGAAAGTATGGCGAGATAGCTCAGCTGGTTAGAGCGCATGATTCATAATCATGAGGTCGAGAGTTCAAGTCTCTCTCTCGCTACAAAAGTGATATGGACCTGTCTAACAATTAAAAAATGTTAGGCAGGTCTTTTTTTGTTTGAGCCT
>CAZFQU010000057.1:0-13097 GCA_964521245.1 uncultured Alistipes sp.
GGCTCAAACAAAAAAAGACCTGCCTAACATTTTTTAATTGTTAGACAGGTCCATTGTTATAAAACTCTGATGATATTCAATCCATCTCTCAACGGCAGAATAACATTTTCGAATCGAGAGTCATCTCTAATCATACGATTAAACTCCTGAAGAGCCTCGGTGTGGTGGTCGCCGTGGCGTGCAGGTTCGGCAACCTTGCCATACCACAGAATGTTGTCGGCAATAATCAGCGAGCCACTTCTAACCAAAGGTTTTCTGCCTCCATCACCCATCAGCAGACTCATATATTGGGGATACTCCCTCTTGTCGCCATCGATAAAGACCATATCGTATGGCTCGTCGATTTGGTCTGCACAGTCGATAAACGAGCCAATATACAGCCTGATTTTATTGCCGTAGGGAGCCTTGTCGAAGAACGACTGTATGAAATCCTGCTGCTCGTCGTCAACCTCATAGGTGTCGAGTACTGCCCCTTCGGGAAGCCCTGCTGCTATCGAGAGTGCCGAGTAGCCGGTAAATGTGCCAATCTCCAATACGCGCTTAGGGGCAGCTACGGCAGTGAGTATTTGCAGAAACTTACCCTGTATATGCCCCGAAATCATACGCGGAGCCACCATGCGAAAATGTGTCTGACGGTCAAGTTCTTCCAGAAGTTCTCCCTCCTCTGAGGTGAAGTCGTGTATGTATCTCTCCAATATATCCATCTCTACCTATCTATATATAAGACGTGAGCAGTCGGTTAGTGTTTGGTTTGCCACCTCCATTATATCGCTTGCTGTCAGAGCATCAATCTTGCGATAAACCTCCTCCATTGTGTCCACCTGCTCGTGACACAGATAACTCTTGCCTATGCCGAGCATATAACCCTCGTTGCTCTCCATCGATATAGCCAATTGGGCTATGAATTGTCGTTTTGCCATCGATAGCTGACGCGAGGTGAGCGATGTTGTCCTAAGACGCGAAAGCTCCTTGTCGATAAGCGCGCAACACTGCTCCACGTGGCTGAGGTCCGAACTGAAGTATATTGCCACCTGTCCCGTGTCGCCATAGGGTGTATAGTTAGCCTCGATGGTGTAGGATAGTCCGTGTTTCTCGCGTATTGATATGTTGAGCCTCGAGTTTGCCGATGGACCACCCAAGATATTTATCGCCAATCCTAAGGGCAGACGCTCCTTTTGGTCGATACCGTAGGCGCGGTTGCCTATTATGCAGTGAGCCTGATGAGTGTGTCGCTGCACGGTTTGGTCAAAAGGCTTAAATTCCCCCGGAGCCTTACGCTCGAAGTCTCTTGTCGTTGGTGTCTGCTCGCCGAAGTACTTTCTACAAATATCCTCTACATATTTGGGCGTGAGGTTGCCTATGGTGGCTATGACCATCTGGTCGGTGGTGTGGGTGCGGGCGGTGAATCGGCGTATAGAGTCGCCATTGTAGCGTCTGAGCTGCTGCTTGCGACCCAAGATATTGTGACCCAACTCCGACCCCGAGAAGAGCATATCCTCGAAGGTGTCGTATATAAGGTCGGCAGGCGAATCCTTATAGGTGTTTATCTCGTCGTAAATAACCTCTTTTTCCCTCTCCAACTCCTTGTCGGGGAAGGTGGAGTTGAACTCAACATCGGCAACCAACTCGGCAGCCTTCGAAAAATCGGATTTTAGTACTGTTGAGTGTATTGTCGTATCCTCCTTTGTGGTGAAGGCATTCAACTCGCCACCAAGGTTCTCCAATCGGCAATTCACCTGCCATGCCTTGCGACGACGAGTACCCTTAAACAGTGCATGTTCGGTCAGGTGTGCCAAGCCATACTCCGACTCAAGCTCGTCGCGTGTACCTGCATTTATGCAGAGCGATAGTCGAGCCACATTGCTCTTTACTTGGCGGTGAATGCCACGTATGCCGTTTGGGAGTCTATATGTGTAAAATTCGGGAATCATTATCAGCCTCTCTTCTCTTTGCGTTGTTTGAGATATTTGCCCGTATAGCTCTCTGAACACTCCATCAGCTGGTCGGGCGTACCCTCGAAGAGTACCCTACCGCCATCTCTACCCGCCTCGGGACCAAGGTCAATGACCCAATCCGCTGAGCCGATAACCTCGATGTTATGCTCCACGATAACTATCGTGTGACCATTCGCAATCAGAGAGTTGAATGCCTCGAGCAGTTTGTTTATGTCGTGGAAGTGCAGACCCGTTGTCGGCTCGTCGAATATAAAGAGTATGCCTGCCGAAGTTTGGTCCTTACTCAGGAATGAGGCGAGTTTTACTCGCTGGCTCTCACCTCCCGAAAGAGTTGATGAGGATTGTCCCAAACGTATATATCCCAGACCCACATTTTGCAGCGGCTTCAGACGCTCGACAATACGCTGACAGGTACTACATTTCTTATCCTCGGAGAAGAACTCTATGGCATCGTCAACACTCATCTCCAACACATCGTAGATGCTCTTGTCGCGATACTTAACCTCCAGAATCTCATCCTTGAAGCGTTTGCCCTTACAGCTCTCACACAGCAGCGTAACATCAGCCATAAACTGCATACCTACCTTGATTGTACCCTCACCCTGACACTCCTCGCATCTGCCACCCGGCACGTTGAACGAGAAGAATGCGGGCGATATGCTGCAATGGCGAGCATAAGGCTGCTCGGAGTAGAGCTTTCTTATCTCATCATACGCCTTAAGATAGGTTACGGGGTTTGAGCGTGAGGACTTGCCTATGGGGTTTTGGTCAACCATCTCCACCGAGCGAATCAACCCCAAATCGCCACCCAACGAGTCGAAGTCTCCGGGTTTGTTGCCCGCATCCACAAGATAACGTCTTAAGGCGGGATATAATATACCCTTCACGAGCGACGACTTTCCCGAACCACTGACACCCGTTATGCAGGTCATAACTCCGAGAGGAATCTTTACATCAATATTTTTGAGGTTGTTCTCTCTTGCTCCGCAAATCTTGAGCGAGTGGCTCCAGCCGCGACGATGCCTTGGCTCGGGTATTGAGCGTTTGCCCGTCAGATAGTCGGCAGTAAGCCCCTTCCCTTTATTTAAGAGGCTCTTGAGCGAGCCGCTGAACACCACCTCGCCACCTCTCTCTCCCGCCTTGGGTCCCATATCGATAATGTGGTCTGCCGAGCGCATTATCTCCTCTTCGTGTTCGACCACTATCACCGTATTACCTACATCACGCAATTGATGTAGCACCTTTATCAGTCGATTTGTGTCGCGCGGATGCAGACCTATCGAAGGTTCGTCGAGTATGTAGAGCGACCCCACAAGCGACGAACCGAGCGATGTCGAGAGGTTTATTCTCTGACTCTCGCCACCCGAAAGTGTCGATGCCAGACGATCTAAGGTCAGATAACCCAACCCCACATCCATCAAGTATTGCAGGCGGTTCTTAATCTCGATGAGTATCCTCTCGGCGCGCTTGAGGTCATACTCGTCGAGTTGCAGCGAGTCGAAGAATTGCGATAGCTGGTCAACGGGCATGCATACAAGTTCGGTGATGTTCTTTCCGCCAATCTTGACATAGAGAGCCTCCTTTCTCAGTCTGCCACCCCCACATTCCGGACAGATAGTCTTTCCGGTGTAGCGGGCTTTCATTACCCTAAACTGTATCTTGTGTCGCTCTTTGTCAATATATTTGAAAAAATCGTTCAGACCATAGAAATACTCGTTACCGCGCCACAGCAGCAGTTTTTGCTCCTGTGTCAGCTCGTAGAATGGAGTGTGTATCGGGAAGTCGAACAGGTAAGCAGAGCGCACCAACTCCTCCTTCCAGCGACGCATAGTTTCGCCCCTCCAGCAGGCTATGGCATCCTCATAGATGGTCTTCGACTTGTCGGGGACCACCAAATCTTCGTCGATACCCGTGACCTTGCCGTAGCCCTCGCAAAGGGGGCAGGCACCCAACGGGTTGTTGAAACTGAACAGATGCTCGGTGGGTCGCTCGAAGCTGATGCCGTCAGCGTCAAAG
Source organism: uncultured Alistipes sp. (assembly GCA_964521245.1). Classification (GTDB taxonomy): domain Bacteria; phylum Bacteroidota; class Bacteroidia; order Bacteroidales; family Rikenellaceae; genus Alistipes. The sequence continues at coordinate 3,972 of CAZFQU010000057.1, forward strand.
TGTGAGGAGAAGTAGTGTAATTCATCGTCTAAAAGTAGCGATACACACCCTCCGCCCAACTCGAAGGCACGAGCTATGGAGTTGCGTAGGCGAGCTATCGTGTCATCGTCGGTGTGAAACCTCAGACGGTCGATTACAAGGTGAAGATTTTTGGCAGAGGTCTCAGGAGTGATTTTGGGGATAAAATCCTCGATGAGCATCACCTGCTCGGAATTGTAAATTCGGCTTATGCCATCGCCCATACGAAGCGTAAGATACTCAATCAGTCCCTGCTCCTTGTGCAGACTGACCGGTATCATAATGTGGAGCCTGCGCTCCTCGGCTCTGAGCAGCAACCATTGCACCACATCGTCAACCTCGTAGCAGATAACCTCCTCGCCCGATATTGGCGAATAGGTGTGACCCGCACGGGCAAATAGCAACTTTAGGTAGTCGTAAATCTCGGTCGAAGTGCCTACCGTCGAGCGAGGGTTACGTGTGTTGACCTTCTGCTCGATGGCTATTGCCGGAGCTATACCCTCGATTATATCAACATCGGGCTTCGATACTCTGCCCAAGAATTGACGAGCATAGGCTGAAAGGCTCTCCACGTAACGGCGTTGACCTTCGGCAAATATGGTGTCGAAGGCAAGTGTTGACTTGCCCGAGCCGGAGAGTCCAGTCACAACCGTAAGGGTGTTGTGCGGAATATGTACCTCTATGTTTTTGAGGTTGTGTACCCTTGCACCTTTAATAAAAATCTCGCTCATCGTCGAGTGATACTACTTAGTCTATAAATTCTCAATATCGATGGTTGCCCCATCAACCTTTGAAAGTCGTCCCACCAAACGCTCGCTCAGCGAACGACGTATGCGCAACCTAAACGAGCAGAGGTTGTCGAATATCTGCTCCTCGATTCGGGGTTGCTCGTCTTTTACAATCTTCATCACATCGTTCATCACGATATATGGGAAGTGTATGGTGATTATATCGTCAACCGTGCGCTCCACGATTTGGCTTGCGGCAAGTACCTCTTGCGTAGCCTCTTTATAGGCGGCAATCAGCCCCGGGACACCGAGCTTTGTACCTCCGAAGTATCTGACAACCACAACCAGACAGTTGGTCACACCCTGCGAGAGCATCTGCCCCAATATGGGTTTGCCGGCAGTACCCGAAGGCTCGCCATCGTCGTTTGCTCTGAAACTCTCACCCTCGGGACCCAATCGCCAAGCATAGCAGTGGTGTGTGGCATCGAAGTAACGTTTCCTAAGCTCATCCAATGCCTCGCGTATCTGCTCCTCGTTCTCTACGGGATAGGCATAGGAGAGAAACTTGCTGCTTCGCTCGCGGTTGTATGCTTCGGCAGGAGCCGCTATTGTGAGATAGCTGTCAACAATATCGCTCATAACTATTTAACTCGTCTAAACATACGCTCCCAACGAATATTCTGAGGGAAGGACTTGTCGGGGTCGAGTGATAGCCACACAAACGACGCCTTACCCACGATGTGGTCCTCGGGAACGAAGCCCCAATAACGCGAGTCGGCAGAGTTGTGGCGATTGTCACCCATCATCCAATAGTAGTCCATCTTAAATGTGTACTCGTTGCTTTTTGTACTGTTGATTATGAAACTGCCATCTTCGGCGCGCTCCAGCGTATTGCCCTCGTAGAGTCTTATCACGCGCTCATAAAGCGGGTAGTTCTCGTCGGTGAGGGTGATTGTGGCTCCTCGTTTAGGAATCCATATAGGACCATAATTATCACCATTCCAACCCTCTCTGCCATCGTGGGGATAGACCGCCGATGATGTGCCCTGCTCGGAGTATCTCTTTACAGAGATTACATCCTTCATCTTGCTGAGCTTGTCGGCTGCACTCTTCGTCAGAGCCATGTAATAAACCCCCTGAGTGCTGTTGTATTGATACTCGGTGATGTTGAGATTCTTTATGGCGTATTCGCTAAGAGGCTTCTGTACCTGTACTGTGTGGAAGAATTGTCTGCCCTCGTTTGGCTCCTGCTTTTGGGAGTTTATATATATCTCGGAGTCGATAATCTGAAGAGTATCGCCGCTCATACCCACACAACGCTTGATATAGTGTTCGCGCTTGTCGATAGGACGAGAGATAATCGTGAAATCTTTTGCCAACTGCTCCCTCGCACGCTCCTTGCCAAACTGAGCCTCATACTCGCGCAAAACATCGTAGTAGGTCACATTCTGCTGCTCGAGCAGTACGGTGTCGCCTGCCGGAAAGTTGAAGACTACGGCATCGCCCCTCTCGACGCTGCCCAGACCCTTAAGACGATGGTAATCCCACTTTATGCACTCGGAGTATGATTTCTTGGTCTGTGAGCCGGGCATCGTATGGTGTACGAACGGGAAGGCTATGGGGGTGTTGGGCATCTTGGGGCCGTAAGCCACCTTGCTCACATAGAGGTAATCGCCAACCAAGAGCGACTTCTCCATCGACGATGTGGGAATAACATACATCTGAAAGAGGTAGATGTGAATGAGCGAAGCCACAACCGTTGCAAAGATGATAGCGTTAACCCACTCATAGACAAACTTATAGATGCTGCTTTGCTTGCACCACTCATCATTCCTATCGAAGATATACTTGCGCATATACCCCGAGATATAGATGTCGTAGATGAAAATCAGACCCAAGAGCATCCACAGATTGCCTGTCCAGACTACAAACCACAGAATGTAGAGTATCGAGGCGAGCGTAAAGCCGGTCCACTTATTCTTAAAAAACTCCTTCATATTCAAAAACGTTCAAACTGATTCTTAATACTGCAAAAGGTCGTCCATCGAGTACACACCCTTTTTGCCACAGAGAAACTCTGCAGCAATAACTGCACCCTCGGCAAGCGTACGACGATTCTTTATCTGGTGACGAAGTTCGAGCATATCGTCTTGCGAGGTGTAGGTGATGGTGTGAATACCCGGTATCATACCCTCTCTAACGGATGTTATGGCAATCTTATTGTCGGGAGCCGACGCTTGGTTCACCCATCCATCTTTGCGCTCCATTTCCGAAATTATGCCCTCGGCGATGGTTATAGCAGTGCCGCTGGGTGCATCCTTCTTTTGGGTGTGGTGTACCTCCTCGATACTCACCTCATACTGACCAAAGCGATTCATCATACGCGCCAACTGACGATTCAACTTAAAGAGCAGATTTACGCCCAGACAGTAGTTCGAAGCATAGAAGAGCGCACTACCCTTCTGTTGGCAATACTCCTTTAGCTCGTCGAGCTTATCGACCCATCCTGTTGTGCCACTGACAACAGGTACCGAGCAATCTATGCAGCGTTTGAGATTCTCGTAAGCAGTTGAGGGAGTTGTGAACTCCAGAGCCACATCCACTCCCTTGAGGTGCTGGGAGTCCAGCTCAGAAGAGTTGTCCACATCAATAATCAGAGCCACTGTGTGACCCCTCTCGGTGAGTATCTTCTCGATTTCACGGCCCATCTTGCCGTAGCCTATAATTGCTGCCTTCATAATCTATCAAATGTTTAACCCACAAAGATAGCGAGAAAAGAGTGTTTTAGCAAAAAATAGCCCTAAAATTGGGATGTAACATCTAAATTTTTTACCTTTGTTGCTGTAATTATCAGCCTATGCGATACTTTATCTTTCTGAGCTATATGGGTAAGGCTTATTGTGGTTGGCAACGTCAGACGGATGCGCTCACCATTCAGCAGACCCTCGAGCAGCGACTCTCCGCGCTCCTTCGCCAAACCATCGAGGTTGTGGGCGCAGGACGTACCGACACGGGAGTCAACGCCTCGAGCTATGTTGCCCACTTCGATTACGAAGGCTCGATTGACCAGCCCGAGCAGGTGGTCTATAAGCTCAATCGTATGCTCCCGCGCGATATCTCGGTGAGCAAAGTAGTGGCAGTCAAGGCTGAGGCTCATGCCCGTTTCGATGCTCGGCAGAGAGAATATACCTACTACATATCGACACGTAAGTGCGCTTTTACCCACGATTTGGTGTGGCAATACTATGTCGATTTGGATTTGGAGAAGATGAATCGTGCAGCCCGAATATTGCTCGACGTTGATGATTTCACCACGTTTGCCAAACTCAACTCTAACAATAAGACCAACATCTGCCATATATCTTATGCTCAGTGGGATGTGATGCCCGATGGGACACTCAGGTTTATTATTCGTGCCGACCGTTTCTTAAGAAATATGGTGCGAGCCATAGTTGGCACTTTGGTCGATGTGGGCAGGGGCAGATACTCCGTCGAGGAGTTCTGCGATATAGTCCTCTCTAAAGACCTTTCGCGCTCGAGTGCAGGAGCTCCCGCCCAAGGACTCTATATGAGCGATGTTAGTTATCCCGATGAGATATTCCTAAACCGATAAATATAAACTCAAAAAGATTACAACTATGATGCTTATTGTAACATTAGTTTGCTATGCTATCCAAATTATTTTGGCTATCTCTATTTTTAGGCGTAAAGATATTGATATGGTAGCAAAACTTATCGCCGTATTGATTGTTATTCTGCCTCCCTATATGATAGGAGCTGCATTCTATTATTTCTATGCGCAATATCACATTGCTCGTTGGACTAATAGATAGAGAGAATTAAGAAGCTGTCTAACAAGGTGATTCTAAAGTTAACTCCCTTTTGGTTGCTTCGCCCTCAAAATGCTCAATTTACGCTCTCAGTAAACTCCGCTTTTTCTTATCTTCGCAAAGCCACGAGTAAGAGAGGGGCAGAAATTGCTCGCAAGCTATGCCGAGCGTGAGTGGTGAAATGGGACTTAAGCCTTAAAATCTCTCTTGTTATACAACTTCTGACAAAAAGAGAGGACCTGTCTAAAAACTTATCAGACAGGTCCTTTTGGGGTAATTATATACAACTACAAGTGTATTGCAGCGCCGAGTGCTGCCTCCGAAGCCTCCATAATGCCCTCGTGCATTGTGGGGTGGGAGTGGATGGTGCGAGCAATCTGGTGTGCAGTAGCCCCCATCTTCTTTGCCAAAGTAGGCTCACCGAGCATCTCGGTAACACTTGCGCCAACCATATGTGCGCCAATGAGTTGCTCGTTCTGATCGAAGATAAGCTTCACAAAGCCGTCGCGGTCGCCCGCAGCCGTAGCCTTGCCCGATGCGGTGAAGGGGAATCTGCCAACCTTGATATCGATACCCTTGTCACGTGCCTGCTGCTCGGTCATACCCACCGATGCAACCTCGGGCGAGGTGAAGATACACGAAGGAATTGTCGAGTAGTCAACAGGCTCAGGATTCAGACCGCAGATAGCCTCTACACAGCAAATACCCTCTGCCGAAGCAACGTGTGCGAGTGCGGGGGTGGGGATAATATCGCCAATAGCATATATGCCCTTGACATTGGTACGGAAGTACTCGTCAACGATAACCTTGCCACGCTCTACATTCACGCCAAGTTCCTCAAGACCGATATTCTCAATGTTCGAAGCTACGCCCACAGCCGAGAGAACAATCTCAGCGTCGAGCTTCTGCTCACCCTTCTTACCCTCTACGGTCACCGAGCAACGACCCTCAGCAGTTACCTCCACAGCCTTGACGGTGGTCGAGGTCATAACCGTTGCACGCAGCTTACGGAACGAACGCTCCATAGCCTTCGACACCTCCTCATCCTCCAAAGGCATTATGCGGTCAACATACTCGACGATGGTAACCTTCGAGCCAAGCGATGCATAGAGGAATGCAAACTCGCTACCGATAGCACCCGAGCCAACTACGACAATCGATTCGGGAATACGGTCCAAAACGAGTGCCTCCTTCGAGGAGATGATGTGCTTGCCATCGATGGGCATAAAGGGCATCACGCGGGGACGCGCACCCGTAGCAAGGATGATATGCTCAGCCTCATAGATAGTGCCGTCAACATCCACCTTACCCTCGCCAATGAGCTTACCAAAGCCCTGAATAAGCTCGATATTGTTCTTCTTCAAAAGGAACTGAATACCCTTAGACATTGTCTCGGCAACGCCTCGTGAGCGAGCTACGATGGCTGCCATGTCGGGCTTAACCTCACCCTCCAAAGCTACGCCATAGTGCGAAGCATTTTTGCAGTAGGTATATACCTGTGCGCTCTTTAAGAGTGCTTTGGTGGGAATACAACCCCAATTCAGACAGACACCACCTGCCTCAGCCTTCTCGACCAAAGCAACCTTCTTGCCCAGCTGTGCAGCACGAATAGCAGCAACATAACCACCGGGACCCGAGCCAATAACAATAATATCGTAAGTCATTTTATTTTAGTGTTTTAGGTATGCAATAGGTTTAATTATTTCACAACTTTGAGAACCTCACCGTTATCGGCAGCTACTGCTCTCTTCCACTTCTCGTTGTAGCCGGGGTATTGGATATTGCCGGGAATCTGCTTGCCGTTGCCGTTGTCGATGAAGTGTTCGGGCGAGGGATTCTCCAAGTAATCCATCACGCAGCAATTCTCGCTCTTGAGGTTGCCGTCAACATACTTAATCAAGAGGTAGTTGTTCAGGGTCTGCCAACGAGCAAAGAGTTCGGCTGCGGTATTGAGGCTATACTCAGTCAAGAGCTTGCGACGCTTCTCGGGCTTAAGAGCCTGAAGCTCTGCACCACACTCCTCAACCTCCTTCAGGTGACCTGTCTCCCACTTATCGACAACTTTGCGGATATCTGCCGAAATCATATCGTAGCGCATATATGCAAAATTCGTGACACGATTGAAGAGCCAGAATGCCGACTTATCCGAATAGCGGAGCATCGAGCCACTCTCCACAGAGTAGTTTTCGGGAACCTCGGTCGAGGAGCAATAGATGGGGGTGAGGCACGAAGTTGCCGCATCGTCAACACCAAACCAAAGAATACCCATATCCTCGGGCAGATGGGGGCGAGCCTGAGTCACAAACCAGAAACCGGTCTGCTGAGTTGCAGTAGCGCGCTCGTTGCAATACTCCACACCATCAACTTCGAAGAACATAGGACGCCAGCGATAACCCAAGCCGTGACCACCTGCACCCAAATCCTTGGTCATATCCATCTTTGTACCCTCATAGTGGTCGCGCATAGCGTCGAACACGGTCTTGGGCGATACCTTCTTCGAGGGCTCAACCCACAGAGGCATACGGTTCTCCTTGTTGTAGCCCATAGCGTAGTCCTCATACTTGTCCATACCGTCAGCCACGGTGCGGAAGAAAGCCCAAACGCGAGCCTCGCAACCACGCATTGCGCTGAAGTCCAGCGGTGCATAGGCATCGGCAAACGAGAACTCCTCGTCCTTGCCCGAGAAATATCCCTTCTCGCGTGCGAAAGAGATTACATCCTCGGCATAGAGACAATTCTCTTTGTCGTTGAGGGGGAAGGTGGTGATACGAGCCTGATTGGCGTGAGCCGAAACACATCCATCGGGAATACGACGAGCAACCCATACGATACCCTTCTGGCCGGGGCCCTTGCCTATAAGCTCCATAATCCAAGCCTCCTCGCGGTCAGCAATCGAGAAACTCTCTCCACTCGACATATAACCATAGGTGTTCGCCAACTCTACGATGCAGTCGATAGCCTCACGAGCGGTCTTAGCACGCTGAAGGGTGATGTAGATAAGCGAACCGTAGTCAATCAGACCATCGGGATTCTCCAACTCGGGGCGACCGCCATAGGTGGTCTCGGCGATGATGAGCGAATGTTCGTTCATATTGCCAATTGTCGAGTAGGTGAAGGGAACCTGGGGTATCTCACCCAGATATTTGCCTGTGTCCCACTCCTCAACGGTAAGCATGGTGCCGGGCTTGAATTTACCCCCGGGAGTGTGGTAGAGTGCGCCATAAAGGGCGTGAGAGTCAGCAGCGTAGCTAACCATAACCGAACCGTCGGTCGAAGCTCCGCGAGTGACGATAAAGTTGGTGCAGGCATCTGCCACACCCGCTGCGCCCACTATGAGTGCAGCCGAAAGGATGAATCTTGTTAGTAGTCTCATAAATCTATTTTAGGTTAAATAATCTTAAAACAAGTGCTAAATTCTGACAAATATAAGAATTTTAGTTAACTTTGCCTTACTATTCATAAATAAATATTCAAAACTTAAGACAATTCTTATGACAATAGCCGAAAATCTTGCAACTGTGAGGGCTACCCTCAAGGAGGGGGTTGACCTGATTGCTGTTTCGAAGATGCACCCGGCATCTGCAATCGAAGAGGCTTATGCTGCCGGACAACGACTCTTTGGCGAGAGCCGTCCTCAGGAGCTAAAGGCTAAGGCAGAGTCGCTACCCAAAGATATAGAGTGGCATATGATAGGTCATCTTCAGACCAATAAGGTGCGTATGATTATGCCTTACGTAAAGCTCATTCAATCGGTCGATAGCGAGCGTCTTTTGCAGACCATATCCAAGGAGGCGGAGCGTATCGAGCGAAAGGTCGATGTGCTGTTGGAGGTTCACGTCGCTTGCGAGGATAGTAAGACGGGTTGGGATGAGTCGCAGTTGCGCCAATATCTTCAGTCTGCAGAGTGGCAAAAGCTTTCCGGACTACGCTTTAGGGGTGTGATGGCAATAGCATCGAATACAGATGACGAGAGTGTTGTAAGAGGCGATTTTAACCATCTGGTCGAGCTTTTCGAGGAGTTTAAGCCCCTCTTTGGTGAGGAGTTCGATACTATATCGATGGGTATGTCCGACGATTATCCTTTGGCTCAGGAGTGTGGCTCGACAATGGTCAGAGTAGGCTCGCGAATCTTTGGTCACAGAGATTATTCAAAGCAATAATAGACACAATGAACTAAACTATACACTTAACGTGAAAAAACTTTTATCTCTTTTTGCAATTGCAGCTATGCTCTTTGCTGTGGGCTGCGAAGACTCTTCACAAGAATATATTGTTATCCGCCCAAACCCCCTCTAACAGGTGACCCGTATGGTCTGAGACCGGGAGATCGAGAGAAAAATGCATTGTTTATCCCTGCTGGTAGCTTGGAAGACTATGCCGATCTTGACGAAGATCCCAACACCACTTCCGATTGGAAAGAATTTTACAGCGAGAATCCCCAATATAATATGATGTACGATGTGTTGTAGGGTAAAACCTCAGCAGTAAAAAAATGTGGACCTGTCTAACAATTAAAAAATGTTAGGCAGGTCTTTTTTTGTTTGAGCCTA
>CAZFQU010000058.1:0-12683 GCA_964521245.1 uncultured Alistipes sp.
CTTGGGGGCGTAAGATTTATGTGCCGATAGGTTCAGAAGAGGCATATAAGACAACGTTGTATTGGAGCAACTATGCTTCGGATATTGTCGGGTATGATTTTTAATTTTAACACCCAATGAAAACTATGGCAAGCAAATTAAATGAATTGATTCGCAACTATTCTGCGTGCGGTATGTTGCGAGAGCTGTCGGGTACAACATCTTTTGAATTGGCTGCATCTTGCCGATATGTCAATAAGAAAGGGGATGTTGTCTATTGCAACCACCAATGGTGTGTTCGCCGTACGGCACTGGACGAGATGTTAAAGGCTTTAATGCAACAACAAAACAAAATCGCAGAGGCGAAAGATTTTGAAGGTATATACAAAATCGTGCAAGACACAAAAGTCCCTTATATTGGGCTACTAACACAGTACGATATTGCAATGCGTGTAGGTTATTTGCAATCGCCAAAGGTCTTGCCACAATATTTGGTCTATCTTCATGCAGGGGCAGAAAAGGGTGCAAAAGCATTATACCAAAAGGGGTTGCTTAAAACCAAACCTTCTCGTACAATGAGTATAAACGATTTTGAGTTTTTGTCCGAATTAAAGAATTTGGATAAGGAGAAGCATGGCATACCGGAGGATGCAACTTTTGCAATGCTGGTTGAAGACTTCTTATGCGTAAAGCACAAAGAGTTAGAAGCATTAAGCACAAAATAATCCAGATTTATTATTTCAGGCGTATGCAGGGCATTATGTAGTCCATAGCATACGCCTGTTTCGGTGTCTGCAACATATCCTTGTATAATGAGTGCCCCCAACACTTTACCATCAAAAGTATTGTCCCCTTTTACATTCGTGGGCAAATAGGCTTAATTACGACCTCCATGTAGTCTCCTATGTGAAATTTTGCAATTTTCGTAAAAACTTACACTGATAATCAATCAGTTAATTAAAACTGTCTGACAGCAGGACAGGTCTCTCTTATTATCTTAACACACATTAAATCGAAACTCGCACAACCGCATCTGCTACTTGGCTATACACTGCCGGCAGCAAAAACAAACCCCGAGTAGCAGAGAGCCACTCGGGGTTGTCTTATAGGTTAACTCTATTACTTGCGAATTACAAGGCTGTAATTAGCGCGGATAGCATTAACCGAAGGATTAGCTTCAAGCTTAGCGCGATCGCGTGCTACGAAAGGAGCATCGATTACGTCGTCAGCCGAATTGTTGAACGACTTGGGAGCTGCCTTCTTGGTCAAGGTGAAAGGACCAATCGGGGGATCCTGCTCCTCGGTGTAGAGGTAAGCGGTATCCATAACGTTGAAGATATCAGCACCTACGGTCTCAAGACCATAACCATCGATTGTGAGAGTCCAAGGTTTGAGCTCAGCCGAGTTACCATTAACGGTACCCATCAAGAATGGATAACCCTCGCCGAAGCCACCAAGGTTAACACCGGTTTGGCCACCGTAATCTACGAGTGCGAAGAAGTAGAGATAACCGTTAACGTGCTGGCCAACCTCCATCTCCTCGAGCTGGAGAGTACCATCCTCGTTATAGAATGCACGGCTGGGAAGCTCCTGATTCCACATCTCCTCAACACTAGAGATCCAACCCCAATCGTGAATCATAAAGTTCACGTTAGCCTTGTACTTCTGAATGGTGATCGAGAAGGTCTGAGGAGCATCGTTAAGCAACGACGAGGTTGACTTAACAGTCCAAGTACCCAACCACTCCGAATACTTAGCAGCCAACTCGGGCTCGGGATCGGTAGTGAAGTTGAAAGTTCTGATGGGCGAACGAGCCTCGAAGGTCTTGGTGTCGATACAGTAAGCAAATACTACATACTCGGTAGCGGGATCAAACTCTTTAATATGAGTCTCGAACTTACCCTTCTTAACGGGATTGAGAATCTCCATTACCTCAGCGAAGGTGTAATCGTATACATCAGCAAGCATCTGCCAGTAAGCAAGCATATACTTGTCGATCGAGCCTGCATCCTGAACACACTTAGCGTAGTCAGACTTCGACATCAGCGAAGTGTAGTAACGCAAGTTGTTAGCGTTAGGAGTAATTGTGAGGTCACCCTCGAAGTAGTCGAGGTTCTCAACAGTTACAGTAACGTCGAAGTCAGCAGGAGCAACAGTGTTGGTACCGAGAGTGTACTCAAACTCAGCAACCTGAACATCGCCATAAAGCTCGCCATCCTCACCCTCAGCTACGGGGATAACAACAGCGTAATAGGTGTTAGGAGTATCAACAAGGAAGTCGTGAGTCTTAACCTCGGTGTGACCATTCTCGATAATCACATTGCGGTCAGTACCATTCATCATAGCTGCGATAAACTCGTTCGAGGGGGTATCGGTAATGCTGATGTAGTAGTAAGCAACATCAGAGTTACAGATAACATCGATCTTAGCATAAGAGTCACCCTCGGGATCGAGAAGAACACCTGCATACTCAACAGCAACCTTAGGATCGATATTCGAGTAACCGGGCAAAACGATTGTGATAACGCCACCGGAATATTCGTTATAGGCCTGACCATAACCTGATTCAAGATTCCACATAATAGGCGCAAGGTGGAAGACACCATCTCTCAACACGCAGTTGTTGGTAACATCAAATCCTTCAATTGCCGAGGGGTGAGAAAGGTAAATGTCCTGAATAGCACTTCCCATCTCCCACTTAATACCGGTCATATAGTCATCATAGGTAATAAGACCATCCTCATCGATATAAATCTCGAGGTAATCATCCATATCGCCAGTACCATCAAACTTCTCCTCAGAAGAGTTGATAGCCTGCTCATAAGGACGATAGAAACGGAACTCATTATCGGTACCTTTCTTTTTGTAAGTCTCAACAAGGTAGGTGTTAAGAAGGTTTACACCATCCTCATAAATCGACTGACCGATATGCTCCCAAGGATCGAGGAGCATTTTAGCCGAGAAAGTGGTATTACCGTAAACAGTCTCCTGATCTACATCACCTACAACAAGGACAAGAGGATACTCTACGCCCTTCTCAACAGCCGAAGCCGAATAGGTGAGCTTAAGAGTTGCTGTGTTCTCATCGGCAGCAAAAGTAACCGACGAGGGAACAGTGAAGATTTCGTCAGTACCAAACGACTGAATATCAACAGTCAGGGCACCGTTAGTATTGGTACGCATCACGGGAATATCGACCGATGTTGCGCCCTCTGTAAGGTAAACAACCGAACCCAAGGTATTAGGGAAGTAAACACCGTCACCCTTAATACCGCCAGCAGGCTCAGTGGTGTCGTCCGTACAGGAGGTGGCAAAACCACCTACTGCAAGGATGACAAACATATAAAATAAATTCTTTAATGTCTTCATAATTAAGCTTTTTAGCATTAAGTGACTTAAACTACTGACCGGTCCAAGGAACAACCGTTTCCGAAGGATCGGGGTTGTTCAACTCCTGAGTAATACCGGAGTTGTTGTTGTACTCCGAGCGAGGAATTACGAAAGTCCACCAAGGAGCAATCTCCTCACAGTTGAAACGATAGTCCTCGTAGAAGTTGGTACCCTCATAACCACGGGTGATACCGGCGCGGATACGCTTGTAGTCGAAGTAAACGATACCCTCAGCCCAGAACTCGATACGCTTCTGGAGCAGAACCTCGCGCTGGAAATCCTTGAACGATGCTGCACTCGAGAAGTAGTTACCCTTCGAGAGACGGTTAGCCATAAAGTCCTGAAGAAGCTGCTGACCTGCGGTGAGGTTGTCATAAGCAGTTGCCTCAGCCTCGATGAGGTACATCTCCTCGACACGCATCATAGGAATATAGGTAGCACCACCGGTCTTGTAGTCAACGGTCTCACCACCCATAGGACGGAACTTAAGGTTAACGTAGTCGGGAAGCTCGGCAATAAATGCCTGACCCTCGGGCATATTGGTCTTGTACATATAGGTACGCTCGGGAGCAATCCACGAGTTACGACGCCAGTCGTTCTGCGAAATCTTCTCGAAGGTAGCCTTGTTGATACCATAGTAAACTGCCGAACCGTAGCCCCAAGTAGCCTCAGGCGAGAGGAATGCTACGTAGTTGAGAAGGTTACCGGTATTCTCGGTCGACTGCGACAGACCCCACATCCAAGCATTGTTAGGAGTGTTGAAACCTGCGGTAGGACTCATCCACTCGCTCTCGGTCATAATCGAGCAACCCGATGCGTCGATAGCCATACGAGCGTATAGAGCTGCGTTAGCATACTGGGTAGCATCGTCCTTAGCCATCCACAGATAAGCACGAGCCTTAAGACCGTAAACTACTGCAAGGTTAGGACGGGTAATGTCGGCACGAGCGTAGTTAGCCAAAAGCTTCTCAGCTGCATCAAGGTCAGCAAAGATACGATCGAAAATCTGAGCTACGGTAGCACGAGGATTGTTCGAAGCCTGATCCTCGGTAGTATTCTCGTCAACAAGGGGTACTGCAAGACCGGTCAGATCTGTGGTTACCTTACCATCGGTGTACTTGTTGGGAGCATACTCATACATACGAACTATATCGAGATAGAACATAGCACGATAGGTGTAAGCGATACCAAGGTAGTCACCCTCAGCACCAGCGGTGATGATATCGTTACAGCTCTTAATCCAAGGATAGTAGTTGTTCCAACCGATAAGACACATATAATACATATCGGCAAGACCCTGATTAGCACCGAAATAGAAGAACCAGTTATAACCATCGTCACCCAAGGTTACGATATCCTCGCACATAAAGTCGCGAGCCATGAAGAGCGAAGGAAGACCAAAGTCCCACTGATAACCTGCCGAACCTGCGCCACAGCTTCCGGGGACAACCATTGCGGTAGTAATAGCATTCACCATAACATCCAACGCTGCGGGCGACTCAGCGAGCTGCTCCTTAGTTACAGTGCTGGTGGGGAAGGTCTCCTGAATACAGCTACTGAAGAGCGAAACAGAGAGAACTGCTGCTACCAAATATTTCATTAAATTTTTCATATTTATCTATTTTTTTCGTTCAGCTATTAGAATCTAACCGTAATACCACCCGAGATAGTACGAGTAGGCGAGTAGGTCGAAGCGTTAGAGCTACCGTCGAACGAGTAACGAGGATCAAGACCCTCACGATACGACCAGTAGTAAACGTTGTCGCATGCTACGTAGATACGCAACGACTGAAGACCAATCTTCGAAGTCCACTTCTGGGGGAAGGTATAACCCAACTGCAAGTTCTGGATGTTAAGGTAGCTTGCGTCAACCAAGAAACGATCCGACGATGCAGAGGTGTAGTCGTCACCATACTGCAGACGAGGAATGTTGGTGTTGGTGTTCTCAGGAGTCCAAGCATTGAGGATATCCTTGTGCCAGTTCGAACCAACCGAACCGGTGGTAGGCGACGACATTGCGCTCTGGTAGCCCGAGTCATAAACCTTACCGCCAATCTGATAGGTGAAGTTCACGCTGAAGTCAACACCGTAGAATGCCAACGAGGTACCGAAACCACCATAAGCTGCGGGGATAGCATCGTCGAGAACATACTGAGTAGCATCCGAGTAGTTGGTAGTGGTCTTAGTCTCATAAGAGATAACCTTGCCGGTAACAGTGTCATAAACGGGAACCTCCTGATACCACATCGACTCACCGGTCTCGGGCTTAACGCCTGCATAACGCTGCAAGTAGAAGGTGTTGAGCGAAAGACCCTCAGCATAGAACTTGTTACCCGAAGTGAAGCCCCAGTAACCGCTATTGTCGTGAGGACTCGAGTTCACACGCTTACGCTCCTCAGGAAGCATGGTAATCTTATTCTTGAGGTGAGTGAGGTTCATGTTGAACATCCACTGGAAGTTCTTCTTGTTCATCAGAACTGCGTTCAACGAAAGCTCGATACCCTGGTTAACCATATCACCTACGTTAGCATAGTAGGACGAGTAACCCATCGAAGGAGCAACGGGGAACGAGAAGAGCATATCGGTAGTAATACGATAGAAGTAGTCGAACGAACCGCTCAGACGACCCTTGAAGATATCGAACTCGAAACCGGTATTGATGTTGGTGTTGGTCTCCCAAGTAATCTCCTTGTTACCCTTAGCACCGAAAATCACACCAATCTGACCATCAGAGTTGGCAATCGAGTACTGGTCGGTGTACATATACGTACCGATGTTGTCGTTACCCTGCGAACCGATCGAGAACTTAAGCTTCAACTGGTCGATCCACTTAACGTTGAACCAATTCTCACGGTTCATAAGCCAAGCAGCACCTGCCGACCAGAAGTTACCCCAACGGTGATCGGGGTGGAAACGCGACGAAGCATCGCGACGATACGAACCCGAGATGAAGATACGGTTGTCGTAATCGTACTGAACTCGACCGAAATAACCCTCGTTGTTGTACTCCGAATCAGACGACGACATCGAACCATCAACCACAGCACCTGCAAGCTCCTTGTTCGAGTCGGAGAACATCATCGACTTGCTTGCCGACAAAGCATACTGCTTACGGTTGTAGTACTCGTGACCGAGCATCACTGCAAGGTTGTGAACATCAGCGAAGTTCTTGGTGTAGTTCAACAGCTGCTGGGTGTTGTAGGTGAACATACGACCGTGCGACTTGCTGATATAACCACCAGCATCAGCCCACTGACCATAGTAGCGGTTGTTGACACCGGTACCACGATACTCGTCGAGGTTAGCACCAATATTGAAGGTGAACTTCAGGTCAGAGTAGAGCTGGATATCAGCAAATGCCTGACCGGTGAACGAGTTACCCTGCGAGTTGTTGGTGTTAAGACGGCTATCCTGAAGTGCGTTAGCCTGAGGCAGAATCGAACGGGTAAGACCGGCGTTCATACCATCACCATAGTCGTACATCTTAAGGCCGTTACCATCGATCATGATGTTACCCTCGCCATCGCGTACATATACGGGATAGATGGGAGCAATCGAAGTGGTAAATGCAAACACGTTAGCCGTCGAGTTGCTTGCACCCTCGCTCGAGAGGCTATTGAACTCGTAGTTAGCATAGCTTACGTTCATACCAACCTTAAGCCACTTCTTAGCCTGGAAATCAGCCTTCAAACGTGCGCTGTAACGGTACATATCCGAGTTCTCAACGATACCCTTGTTGTTCAGGTAACCAAACGATGCGAAGAAGTTCGAACGATCGGTCGAACCCGAAACGCTAACGTTATACTCCTGACGCAACGAAGTACGATAAGCCTCGTCATCCCAATCGTCGCTGGTGAGCCAATAGTCCTGACCCTTATAGTTTACCAAGCGACCAAGAGTAGCATTGGGGTTCAGACGACCGTTGCTACCAATCAGGTACTGACCCTCGGGAACAGTATAGATGTTGTAACCAAGACCACCGTTACCAGAAGGACCGGTAAGGTTAGCATTAGCGCGAACGTGTGCCTGAGCGTCGGTGAGGTTCATACCAGCGTCATCAGCGTAGTAGTTACGCAGAGCGTTGTAGTGAGTCTCATAGTAAGTGGCGGGGTTATCGATGTAATCGTAGAGATGGGTTGCGCGAGCATTAACACCCCACTTAGCATCTACGGTAACGACTGCATCACGGCTCTTAGCACGCTTAGTGGTAATCATTACCACACCGTTAGCACCACGAGCACCATAAAGTGCATTCGAAGCAGCATCCTTCAATACGGTCATCGACTCGATATCGGCGGGGTTGATGTTGTTGAGGTCACCCTCGTAAGGAGCGCCATCGACAATGTAGAGAGGCTCCTGACCTGCCATAATCGAACCAAAACCACGCACACGGATCGAAGGCTGCGAACCGAGCTGACCCGACGAGTTGGTGAGCTGCACACCGGCAACCTGACCTGCAAGAGCCTGAGCTGCGTTCGAGGTCTGAACCTTCGAAATGTCGTCAGACTTCACAACGCCAGCCGAACCGGTAAATGCCTCTTTCTTAGTCTCACCGAAAGCAACCACCAACACCTCACCGATGTTCTGGGTCTCCTCCTGCAAAACTACTTCAATGCGAGTCTGACCATTGATTGCAATGGCCTGACTTACATAGCCAATGAACGACACGTTGAGAGTACCGTTCTGGGGCGCACGCAGGCTAAATTCGCCAGATGCGTCAGTCGAAGTACCCACTGTGGTACCCTCAACCAAGACGGTTGCACCGATTACCGGTGAGCCATCCGCGCCGCTTACTCTACCCGTAATTTGCTGAGTCTGAGCCATCGCCATCGAGGCTACACCCAAAACAGCAACTAACGATAGTAAAAGTTTCCTAATCATAAGCGTTAATTTTAAAGTTGTTTATTTGAGTTTTTGAGTTAAAAAGTTTTGGAGCAAATATACGTAAATAATCAACACCCAACAAATATTTTTAGCAAATTTTACTAAAAAATAACAATCAATTCAAAATCACTTCGCCCCTATTACAAATTATAAGCAGCACAAAAACAACCCTCACTGCCACTAAATTTGACAAAACAGACTATTATACCCAACCATATAGTAGGTGGTTATCAGCCAATAGCAGAATATTCTCGGCTCAAAAACCAAAAACAGAGAGCAGTTTAAGATTGTAACTTGGCATATTACAACTTACAATCTATCACTTTTCTCTCACACCTATAATAAATTGGGGCTATCCGACTCATTTTGCCGAATAGCCCCACAAATCGCTGGAAAGTCACTAACTACAACTGTTTGAGCAAGTTAACCATCTCAATTGCTGTGTTCATCGTATCGAAGCCCTTGTTACCGCTCTTGGTACCGGCACGCTCGACAGCCTGCTCGATAGAGTCGGTTGTAAGGATACCGAAAATTACGGGAACACCGGTCTGAAGCGACACGCTTGCCACGCCCTTAGTAGCCTCGTTAGCCACCATATCGAAGTGGGGAGTAGCACCACGAATTACTGCGCCCAAGCAGAGTACGGCATCATATTTGCCACTCTGAGCCATCTTCTTAGCTGCGAGAGGAATCTCGAATGCTCCGGGGACCTTAACCACATCAAGGGTCGATGCATCGCCACCGTGACGCACAAAAGCATCGGTTGCTCCCTCGAGCAACTTCGAGGTGATAAAATCGTTAAATCGCGCGGTGACAATACCGATACGCTGACCTTCTGCCAGCAATTTACCTTCAATAAAATTCATCTGCTTACAATTTTTATATTAACGTTTTTAATTTTTTTTATTTTCGTATTTTTACTTCTGTTTTGCGGTATCGTCGAAGGACAAAATATGACCCATCTTCTTACACTTGGTCTGCATATAGAAGTCGTTGTTAGAGTTGGTCGGGAGTTCGATAGGTTCTCTGCCCACAACCTCCAGACCGTAGCCATCCAGACCGCGAATCTTCATCGGGTTGTTAGTCATGATAACCAGCTTCTTTAGACCGAGGTCGGCGAGAATCTCGGCACCCGTACCATACTCTCGAAGGTCGGCAGCAAAGCCCAATGCGAGGTTGGCCTCGACCGTATCCATACCTTTATCCTGAAGAGCATACGCCTTAATCTTGTTGATAAGACCTATGCCACGACCCTCCTGACGCAGATAGACCACAACACCTCTACCCTCTCGTTCGATACGCTTCATAGCCTCGGCAAGCTGCTCGCCACAGTCGCATCTGAGCGAACCAAAAGCATCGCCGGTCAAACACTCCGAGTGTACACGACACAATACAGGCTCGTCGGTAGCCACGTCACCCTTGACAAGTGCCATATGATGTTCGCCCGAGAACTTATTCACATAGCCATAGACACGGAATGTGCCATAGCGTGTAGGCAACTCAGCCTCGGTAACACGCTCGACAAGACGCTCCGTATGGCGACGATAGGCAATAAGGTCGGCAACGGTGATGATACAGAGATTATGTTTGGCCGCGAACTGCTGAAGCTCTGTGGTACGCATCATTGTTCCATCCTCGCGCATAATCTCGCAGCACAAACCGCACTCCTTAAGACCTGCTATACGCATCAAATCGACCGTAGCCTCGGTGTGACCCGTACGCACAAGGACACCGCCCTCACGTGCCTGAAGAGGAAACATATGTCCCGGACGGCGGAAATCGCGGGGCTTAGCATCATCCTCGACACACTTCATAGCTGTCACCGAACGCTCCAGAGCCGAGATGCCGGTCGAGGTCGATACGTGGTCAATCGACACGGTGAAGGCAGTAGAGTGGTTATCGGTATTCTCTGCCACCATCTGCTTCAAATCGAGTTTTTCGCACAGAGCCTTGCTCATAGGCATACAGATAAGACCCTTGGCGTGGCACGCCATAAAGTTCACGTTTTCGGTGGTCGCAAACTCGGCTGCACAAACCAAGTCGCCCTCATTTTCGCGGTCGGGGTCGTCGATAACCACAATATTCTCACCACGGCGTAACGCCTCAGCCGCCTCTTCGATAGTATTAAACTTGAAGTTCTCCATTTTTATACTTATTATTTATGCTAATTAAAATCCGTTCTCCCTAAGAAAATCGAGCGTCAGACCCGACGATGGGCTTTTACCCATCAACTTCTCGACATATTTCACAATCATATCGCTTTCGAGGTTCACCTTGCTGCCCACCTTCAGATTGTGGAGCGTTGTTACACCTTGAGTATGAGGTATAAGCGAAACACTAAACCCGCTCCGGCTTAGGCGTGCCACCGTCAGACTCACACCATCGATGGCTATCGACCCCTTCTCGACCACATA
This sequence comes from uncultured Alistipes sp., assembly GCA_964521245.1. Classification (GTDB taxonomy): domain Bacteria; phylum Bacteroidota; class Bacteroidia; order Bacteroidales; family Rikenellaceae; genus Alistipes. Next base: position 10,668 of record CAZFQU010000058.1, read on the forward strand.
GCGCATAACACTCTCAGGCGCAGCAATGGTTATCCAAAGTGCCGTATCGTCACTCCTAAGCTCCGTAACGCGTCCTGTGGAGTCAACGTGACCCGCCACAAGGTGACCACCAAGGCGCGTAGAGAGGGTCAAAGCACGCTCGAGATTTACCTTGCTGCCTGCACCGAGCGACGAGAGCGACGTGCGCTCGACAGTCTCGGGCATAACATCTGCCGAGAAGCACCCCTCGCCAAGCTCAGTAACCGTTAGGCAGACGCCGTTTGTGGCTATACTATCGCCCACAAGCGTACCTTCAAGCACCTTTTCAGCCTTGACCTTGAGCGTAAAACTCTTTGCCCCACGCTTAAGGGAGATGACTGTGCCAACCTCCTCGATTATACCTGTAAACATATATTTTCGATACTACTTATTTATTAAACCTGAAATCATTATATCCTCGCTCACCATCTCACATTTTACGTCGTATAGTTCAAGAGCCTGAGCCATAAGCTCCAAACCCTTACCCTCAACGGGGCTTTTTGCACTGCTGCCACCCACAATCTTCGGAGCCACGAAGCACACCACCTCATCGACCAATCCCTGCTCATAGAGCGAGAAGTTAAGTTCACCGCCTCCCTCGACGAGGATGCTATCGATACCCTTTATCGCCAACTGCGCCATAAGGTCACTCAAATCGACCTTCGACTCACGCTCCGAGCAGCAGATTGTCTCTATTCCGGCACCTCTAAGCTTCTCTATACGCTCACCATCCGCCTTCGAGGTGTGAGCTACGATGGTTCGCAACTTATCGGCACTCTTCACAATATTACTATCCATTCTAAGAGAGGCAGAGCTATCGACAATCACACGAATAGGTTGACGCACATTACCATCAAGGCGACAATTCAGCATCGGGTCATCAGCCTCAACCGTACCCCTGCCGACCATAATCGCCATATATTGGTTACGCAACTGATGCACTCTCTTGCGAGCCTCCTCACCCGTAACCCACTTCGAATCGCCCGTATAGGTGGCAATCTTTCCGTCCAAGGTCATTGCCGACTTAGCCACCACCCACGGACGCTGCTCGGTGATATACTTCAAAAAGACTCGGTTCTGATATCGTGCCTCCTCTTCAAGCAGACCACTCTCGACCTCGATACCAGCCCTACGCAATTGTTCCACGCCCTTGCCAGCAACCAACGGATTGGGGTCAAGCATAGCCACAACCACTCGTTTCACTCCCGCAGCAATCAAAGCATCGGTACAGGGAGGAGTCTTTCCGTGGTGGCAACAAGGCTCCAAAGTCACATATACTGTGGCTCCCGCTGCCGGCTCCGAACAGCGCGCCAAGGCATTTCGCTCGGCGTGTGGCGCACCCCACTTCTCATGCCAGCCGGCACCTATTATACGTCCGTTGCGCACAATCACCGCACCCACCAAGGGGTTTGGATTAACCGCACCCTCACCACGCTGTGCCAGCTCGATGGCTCGACGCATAAAACGAATATCATCACTACTATTCATAACAAACTAAAATTCTTTACTTCTTCCCTCTCAAGGCTCAGGGTCATCGTAAAAATCCACCACCCCATAACAAAAAAAACGCCCCAAGGAACTCCTTGAGGCGTAGAGCTAAATCAGACAATAAGACGATGCAGATAGAAGAGATTTTTCCACAAGCCACAGCCCCGAAAGGGAAACTGCCCGACATTACGGAAATCTTCTGTTACACTCGCATCACACCACTTATCGTCCTCTTCTCACATCCGGACTATGACCGTCGGCATCGGAATCTCATCGATTCAACCTCTCGAAACCACTGAATCTCAGGTACAACACCTCTATTCAGACTTCCAAATCCCGAAAGGGTCGCGGGCTATAACCGCCGGTGGGGAGTTTCACCCCGCCCCGAAGAGTTAGTGCAAAGATAATATATTATAGTTGCATTTGCAAATTTCCAACAACAGAATATAAATTTAGGTAATTATATACAATTTTACACTTGGTGTAAAATTACCGCTTTTTCAGCCGTTA
>CAZFQU010000059.1:0-12390 GCA_964521245.1 uncultured Alistipes sp.
CTTCTGGGAGATGGGTGAGACGGGTCCTTGCGGTCCCTGCTCGGAGATTCACTACGACCTGCGCGACGAGGAGGATATCGCAAAGATTCCGGGTCGCGAGATGGTTAATCAGTCTTCGCCCCTCGTTATCGAAATTTGGAACCTTGTGTTTATGCAGTTCAACCGCAAGGCTAACGGCTCGCTTGAGCCTTTGGCTGCAAAGAATATCGATACGGGTATGGGCTTCGAGCGTCTGTGTATGATCCTTCAGGGCAAGAAGTCGAACTACGATACCGACGTATTCCAGCCTACTATTGGCCGCATTGCTGCGATGTCGGGCAAGGAGTATGGTGTTGACCAGAAGTGCGATGTGGCTATGCGTGTTATCGCAGACCACCTTCGCGCCATTGCCTTCTCGATTGCCGATGGTCAGCTTCCCTCGAATGTTAAGGCAGGTTATGTGATTCGTCGAATCCTGCGCCGTGCGGTGCGTTACGGCTATACATATCTGGGCTTCAACGAGCCTTTCATCTGTCGTCTGGTTGCAGGTCTTGTTGAGCAGATGGGCGGACAGTTCCCCGAGCTTAAGGCTCAGCAGTCGCTCGTTGAGCGTGTGATTGAGGAGGAGGAGGCAGCATTCTTGCGTACCCTTGCTACGGGTATCAACCTCTTGGACAAGGTTATCTCGGAGACCAAGCAGGCTGGCAAGAGCAAGATTTCGGGTAAGGATGCATTTGTTCTCTACGACACCTTTGGCTTCCCCATCGACCTTACGGAGCTTATCGCTCGCGAGCAGGGTTTGGAGGTTGACCTCGAGAGTTTCGAGAAGGAGCTTCAGGCGCAGAAGGAGCGTTCGAGAAATGCGGCTGCCGTTGACACCGACGACTGGGTTGAGCTTATCCCTATCAAACAGTCGGAGTTTGTGGGTTATGACAACCTCGTGGCTCCCATCAAGATTGCACGCTATCGTCGTGTAAGTTCGAAGAATAAGACCTCCTACCAGATGGTATTCGACCAGACCCCCTTCTATGGTAATTCGGGTGGTCAGATTGGTGATACGGGCTATATCGAGTCGGCAAACGAGCGTGTAGAGGTAGTGGCTACCGAGAAGGAGAACGGACTCATCATTCACGTAGTTGAGAAGTTGCCCGAGAATGTCGATGCACAGTTTACGGCTGTTGTTGATGCCCAGAAGCGTCAGCAGGCTGCCAACAACCACACCGCAACCCACCTTATGCACGAGGCTCTGCGCTCGATTTTGGGTTCGCACGTCGAGCAGAAGGGTTCGCTCGTTACGCCCGACTATCTGCGTTTCGACTTCTCGCACTTCCAGAAGGTTACTGCAGAGGAGCTTCGCGAGGTGGAGCGAGAGGTAAACCGCAAGGTGCGTTCGAACTTTGCCCTCGAGGAGAACCGCGAGGCTACCAAGGAGGAGGCTGAGGCAGCAGGTGCAATGATGCTCTTCGGCGAGAAGTATGGCGACAAGGTGCGTATGGTCAAGTTTGGCTCGTCTGTTGAGCTTTGTGGTGGTACTCACACCTCGGCAACCGGAACTATCGGCCTGTTCAAGATTGTGGGCGAGAGTGCTATTTCGGCAGGCGTGCGCCGTATCGAGGCTGTGACGGGCATTGGTGCTGAGAAGATGCTCTATGCTGCTGAGGATATGGTACGCAACGTGTCGGAGTATCTTCACAATCCTCAGGTGCTGCCCGCACTCAAGAAGTTGATGGAGAGCAACGACTCGCTCTCGAAGGAGGTAGAGTCGCTGCGCAAAGAGCAGGTGGCTGCAATGGCAGACAAGCTCATCGCTTCGACTCCCGAGCAGAATGGCGTTAAACTTGTGGCTCACCAGATTGAGCGTCTGCCCGAGTATATCAAGGAGCTGGCTTACACCATGCGTGCGCGCTCGTCGAACATTGTTCTTATTCTTGGTTCTGTGTCGGCAGGCAAACCTATGCTTACCGTAGCTCTGGGCGACGATATCGTTAAGAAGGGTGTGAATGCGGGTCAGGTTGTTCGCGAGGCTGCCAAGCTTATGCAGGGTGGCGGTGGCGGTCAGAGCTTCCTCGCAACTGCCGGCGGTAAGGATGTAGATGCTCTTCAGGCAGCTATCGACAAGGCCGTTGAATTGGTAATGGATGTATTAAAGTAAAAAAATAAAGTTGGTTATGGCTAATAAGGTTTTGTTAATGATTCTCGACGGTTGGGGTATAGGCAACCGCGGAAAAGGGGACGTTATCTATCAGATGCACCCCGAATATATCTCGGCAATGACCGAGAAGTATCCTCACGCTGAGCTTCGCACCGATGGTGAGAATGTGGGTCTTCCGAATGGCCAGATGGGTAACTCGGAGGTGGGTCACCTCAATATCGGCGCCGGCAGAGTGGTATATCAGGATTTGGTGAAGATTAACCGTGCATGTGCCGACAACTCCATTATGGAGAACCCTGAGGTTAAGGCTGCATTCGAGTATGCAAAGCAGAATGGTAAGAGTGTTCACTTTATGGGTCTGGTGTCGGATGGTGGTGTACACTCCTCGCTCGACCACCTCTTCAAGCTCACCGATATTGCTGCACACTACGGCATTGAGAATAGCTTTGTTCACTGCTTTATGGATGGTCGTGACACCGATCCCCGTAGCGGTAAGGGCTTCATTCAGAGCCTTGAGCAGCACGTTGCCGAGTCAACCGGCACCGTGGCATCTATCATCGGTCGCTACTATGCCATGGACCGCGACAAGCGTTGGGAGAGAGTCAAGATTGCTTACGACCTTCTAATTGATGGTGTGGGCGAGAAGGCTACCGATATGGTCGAGGCTGTGCAGCGTTCCTACGACAACGATGTAACCGACGAGTTTATCAAGCCTATTGTTCGTGTTGATGAGCAGGGTGAGGTTGTTGGCCGCATCAAGTCGGGCGACGTGGTTATCTTCTTCAACTATCGCAACGACCGTGCTAAGGAGCTTACAATCGTTCTCACGCAGAAGGATATGGAGGCTGAGGGTATGCACACCCTGCCCCTCTACTACTGCTGTATGACCCCCTACGACGCTACTTTCGAGGGTCTGCACATCCTTTTCAATAAGGATAATGTGGAGAATACCATCGGCGAGTATGTGTCGAAGCAGGGCTTGAGCCAGCTCCGTATTGCCGAGACCGAGAAGTATGCTCACGTTACCTTCTTCCTCAATGGTGGTCGTGAGGCTGAGTTCGAAGGCGAGGAGCGTATTTTGGTTGCATCGCCCAAGGTTGCGACCTACGACCTTCAGCCCGAGATGAGTGCCTATGAGGTTGCCGAGAAGTTGGAGGCTGCACTCGACGAGCAGAAGTATGACTTTATCTGTCTGAACTTCGCAAATGGCGATATGGTGGGTCACACAGGTATCTACAATGCTATCGAGGTGGCTGTGAAGGCTGTTGACGAGTGTGTAGCTAAGGTTGTTGAGTCGGCAAAGCGCAACGGCTACGAGGTTGTTCAGATTGCCGACCACGGTAACGCCGACAATGCACTCAACGCTGATGGTACTGCAAATACGGCTCACTCGCTCAATCCTGTACCTATCGTTGTGGTATCGGATAGAGTAAAGAGCGTGAAGAGCGGTATTCTTGCCGATGTGGCTCCTACGGTTCTCGACCTTATGGGTCTTGAGCAGCCCAAGGAGATGACCGGTAAGTCGCTCGTTGAGTATAAGTAAGAGATAGGGGTTATACCTCTTGTTATATAATTTCTATTAAAAATAGGGACCTGTCTAATAAGTTTTTTAGGCAGGTCCATTTTTTATTATTTATATTTGGTTATGGTGCTTATATACGAAATTACACTTTAGGGAACAATGTTCGCTTCGGGCTGCTGCCAATTCACGGCGTAACGCCGTGGTTTTAGTTGCTGACCCACCCCCTAAATCCCCCGCCTCGGGCAGGGGACTTGGTCAGCCTAACGGCTGAAAAAGCGGTAATTTTACACCGAGTGTAAAATTGCATATAATTACCTTGGTTATATTAGATAAATAGTTAACTTTGCAACAGAAATATAATAATTTTAAGCAAAGTGCAAATATGAAACGACTCTTTAATCTACTTCTCGCCCTGAGCCTTATGTGGGTAGTGGGGTGCGACGAACCGAAGGAAAATTCTATTCCAAAGCCTGAATTAATTATCAGCTCACGACGGTTGGGCAAACCCAGTATCTGCACACTTCGGAGTGTGATATATTCTACATGCCACTATCGACGGGTAAAGTACTCTTCGACGAGGCTATATTCACCAATCGCACCGAGGAGGATGGTGCTGTGTTGAACATTTCGTTGATTTGTGAGCCTGCCGACGACCCCACAAAACCTCTGCTCAAAGAGGGCGAATACTCCCTCTCTATGGGTGACGAGATAGGTAGTTGGAGTGCTAAACAGGAGCATAACTTGGTGGTAATCTACACCCTCGAACAAGGCACAGAGCTGGTTGTACCACAGGCGGGCAGTGTGGAGGTAAGGAGCGTTAGTGAGGGCTATGATGTGCAGATAAAATTCAGCGTCGATGGAGAGTACTACTATGCCCACTACATTGGCGAGATTGGATTTTCGGGGTCGGCAGGCAACATCGACACAGCTCTCGATATAGAGTTCATCGACGGAGAGTGTTTCTACCATGGTAGCGATGCCGAATATCCCGAGTGGGGATATGCTCAGATTCAGATGTGGGATGTGGAGCCTGACCCCACCTCGGGCAGGGTAGATGGCAACCTTGTGAAACTCAAACTTTTTGTACCTCTGCCCACTGCGCCATTCTCGGGTGTGCTGGCAGGTGTATATCGAATAGCCAACGAGCCGGGTGAATTTGTGGCTCAGCCGGGCTATGATGATGGGGTAAACATCCCCACAGGCAGCTATATGTCGCAGCGCAATGGCAACGAGCTTAACCTCGGAATGTTTGTCGAGGGAGAAATAGAGGTGACATCTGACGGACGAGTGCAGATGCAGCTTACCACAGCAGATGGAGCAGTGGTCAAGGGCAGACTCGATAAGTCTATGACTATCACTGACCTTACGGGTGGTTTCTCGCCTCAGGTCGGCGGACTATCGACCCTTACTGATGATGTTGTTGCCGATATCGACAATGCTCAGACCATATTGTTGGACTATGGCGACTTCTATGCAAACGGCACACGCAATGTGGTGTTGCAAATCTTGGACTCCGAGTCGCTTATGGGACTTGTGGTGGATATGATTGTTCCTGCAGCCGAGCATAACGCACCGCTACCCGAGGGTAATTACACCATCGATTTGGGCTACCACAACGAGTTTAGCTTTGCCAAGGGTGGCGAGCAGATGGGTCAACCTACGGGGTCCTACTATTGCAGCTTCACCTATGAGAATGGCGAGTATTATATAGGTACGACCTTTGCTCCTATAAGTGCAGGCGAGATTAGTGTGGAGCAGAACGAAGATGGCATCTACACCCTGACCTTCGACTTTGTTGACGATGCCAAGACTCCCCACAAGATTACGGGTGAGTGGAGAGGTGAGATTGTGCCTTACGAGTGATAGAAAAACGGACCTGTCTAATAAGTTTTTAGGCAGGTCCGTTCTATAACAAGAGGTATTTTAAGGCTTAAGTTCCTTTTCACCGCTCATGCCCGGCATGGCTTGCAAGCAAACTCTGCCTCCCCTCTCTTACTCGTGGTGTTGCGAAGATAAGAAAAAGCGGTGTTTACTGAGAGCGCAAATGAGTATTCTGAGGGTGAGTATAACGCAGAAATCACCTTGTCATACAACTTCTTATAGTGTAGCGATATTGTCGCGTATGCACCTGATTAACACCTCAATAGCCTCGACGGGCGACCACGCATTGTGGGGCGAGAGGAGGAGTTTTTCGCGTTTATTTATCTTAAGCAGGGGCGATGACTTGACCATAGGCTCCTTCTCATAGACGTCGATTGCAGCACCTGCAAGACGGTCGCTATCCAAAGCCTCGACCAAAGCCTCCTCATCGACAATACCTCCACGAGCCACATTGACAACCACAGCCTCGGGATGCAGGAGTGCTATCTTCTCGCGGCTCAAGAGCGAACGTGTACGCTCGTTCAGAGGGCAGTGAATGGAGATAATATCTGCCCAACCAAGCAACTGGTCGAGCTTTGCCGACTGATACTCTTCCTCGCGCTCGACCCCCGATGTGGAAGTGTATTTGACCTCGCAACCAAATGCCGTAGCAAGTCGCGCTACCTCACGACCGATATTTCCCAAACCTATAATACCCCATCGCTTGCCATAGAGCTGGTGAGTGGGGTAGCCGAAGTGGAAGGGTACATCCGAGTCGGAATAGTTGCCCGAGAGAACATAATCATTATAATAGCAAATCTTGCGATAGAGTGCCAACACAGCACCCAAAGTGGTTTCGGCAACGGCGTGAGTAGAGTAGCCCACAGCATTCTTAACGGGAATACCACGCTCCTTAGCTGCCTCAAGGTCGATATTGTTCACACCCGTAGCTGCCACACAAATAAGCTTGAGTTTGGGCAGCTGCTCGATAGCCTCGCGCGTTACGAGTACCTTGTTGGAGATAATAACGTCGGCATCTTTCGAACGCTCGACAACCTCCTCGGTGGTGTAGGTCTTGTGGTAGCCTGTGTAGTTACCAAGAGCCTTGATGCTGCTCAAATCGCAACCACTCATACTATATTCGTCGAGGAAAACTATGCTTAACATAATCTTTATATTTTATTGGTTTATAATTCGTTGAGTAATCCGCGTATAACCACCGAAGAACACCCTATGCCGAAAAGTGCAGGGAAGTAGGAGATAGTTCCCATATTAGACTTTTTGTTCTGCTCCTCACAGAGTATCATCGCCCCCTCTCTTATGGGTTCGGGCGAAAAGACAGCCCTAAAGCCGGAGCGCACACCAACCTTATGGAGCCTCTTGCGCAACATGTGGGCAAGGGGGCAATGGTGGGTCTTTGAGATATCCTTAATCTCCATGAGCGTAGGGTCCATCTTGGCTCCTGCACCCATCGAACTCACGAGAGGAATAGCTCGCTCGAGGGTAGCCACAATAAGCGCAAGTTTGGGCGAAAGGGTATCTATGGCATCGACCACATAGTCATACTTGGCAGCATCGAGCAGGGCGTAGGTCTCCTCATCCTTTATATAGCGATTCACCACCGTAAGCTCGATGTCGGGATTTATATCTCTTAGCCTTCGGGCAAGCACCTGAGCCTTCTGCTCGCCAATGGTGGAGTGCAGAGCCACAAGCTGACGATTTATGTTGGTGGGATTGACCGTATCGGCATCGGCAATGGTCATACGTCCCACACCCGCACGAGCAATCATCTCGGCGGCGTATGCACCTACTCCGCCAAGCCCCACAACCAGAACGTGAGAAGAGCGCAGGGTGTTGAGTTTTTCTTCGCCCAACAGCAGCTCGGTACGTTGTAACCACTCAGGTATCATCTTCCAAAAATAGTTCTAAAATTATTTCGTGTACTCTCTATTAAATCCTCTGTGCTGCAACCTTTTAACTCCGATAATCTAAAGTAAATTTCAGCTATCGGAATATCACTCACATCAGTCTCCACGAAGAGTCTGTCGAGCGGTGTGTTTTGCATTGCCTTTTGGCTCTTTGGCGAGCGCAAAGTACGTTCACCGAAACTCAAATAGTAACCTCTATTCAGGGCCTGAGCTGCCTGCTGCTCAGAGCCTATAAAGCCGTGAAAAATCACAGCCCTCAGCTTATAGTTGCAAAGCGTTTGCATCACTCTTTCAAATGCCCCTACGCAGTGCAAAACCACGGGCAACCCAAACCTTTGAGCCAAGTTTAACTGCTCTTCAAAGAGCCTTAATTGTGGCTCTAACGGCACATTGTGTTTGGTGTCGAGACCTATCTCGCCAACAGCCTCAATACCATCGGGCAGGGTGTCGGGCAGGGTAGCCCCCTCAGCATCACACGGATGTATGCCCCAGCAGCGAGGCGTTATCTCCCCCTCCAAAGGTGAATGAGTATGAATATTGACTATCTCGAAATTCATCTGACAAATTTAAGATTCTTAACTTAATTTTCAAAATTTTTCGATATTGTTTGAAATAATGTTAAAAATGTTCTTTTTTGTAAGAAAATTGTCGTATCTTCGCACGCAATTATGTTGTTAGCGTTCTAACAGCAAAAAAAATGACTTAAATAACAATCAACTAAACCATAAAAAACAAACTTCAAACTTTTAACCATGTCGAAAACAATTACTTTAAGAAAAGGTCTCGACATCAATCTTCAGGGTAAGGCTGAGCTGAAGCTTTCGGAGAAGAAAGCATCGGCTGAGTTCGCTCTGTCGCCTCTCGATTTCGAGGGTGTGACTCCGAAGTTGCTGGTTAAAGCGGGTGATGAGGTAAAGGCTGGTCAGCCCTTGTTTTTCAACAAGTACAACGACCGCATTATCTTCACTTCGCCCGTAAGTGGTAAGGTGTCGGCAATCAACCGTGGCGAGAAGCGTCGCGTGTTGAACGTCACCATTACTGCCGATAGTGAGCAGCAGTATCAGGAGTTCCCGAAACTCGATCTGAAGAGCGCAAAGCGCGAGGAGATTGTCGAGTTGCTGCTTCAGTCGGGTTTGTGGCCCTTACTGATTCAGCGTCCTTACGGCATCATTGCCGATCCCGATGTGACTCCGAAGGCAATCTTTGTCTCGGCATTCGATTCAGCTCCCTTGGCTCCCGACTACAACTTTGTGTTGGCTGACCAGATGCAGCAGGTGCAGAAGGGTGTGGAGGTTATGCAGCGTCTGACCAACGGCAAGGTACACCTCTCGCTCCGTGCTAAGACCGAGAACCGCGCAGAGTCTCTGAAGGGTGTTGAGCTTCACTCGTTCAAGGGTAAGCACCCCGCAGGTAATGTGGGCGTACAGATTCACCACATCGACCCCATCAACAAGGGTGAGGTAGTCTGGACCGTTAACATTCAGGATTTGGCAATTATCGGTCGCCTCTTCAACGAGGGTAAGGTCGATATGACCCGCATCATTGCCCTCACAGGCTCCGAGGTTGAGAAACCTCGCTACGTGCGTGTGAAGGCAGGTCAGCAGCTGGAGTCCATTCTCTCGGGCGAGCTTAAGGCTCAGAAGGAGGGTGACAAGGTGCGTGTAATCAACGGCAACCCTCTCAGCGGTGTGAAGGCCGAGGGTTACCTCTCCTACTACGCTAACCAGCTGACCGTAATTCCCGAGGGCGACAAGTATGAGCTTCTGGGTTGGGCTATGCCCCGCTTTGGCAAGTTCTCCGTATCGCGCTCCTACTTCTCGTGGCTCTTCCCCAAGAAGGAGTACAAACTCGACACCAACATCAATGGTGGTGAGCGTCCCTTCATCGTTACGGGTCTCTACGAGCAGTATCTGCCTATGGATATCTACCCGATGTACCTCTTGAAGGCGTGTCTGGCAGGCGATATCGACAAGATGGAGAATCTGGGTATCTATGAGGTTCTGCCCGAGGATATGGCTCTCTGCGAGTTTGTATGCCCCTCGAAGGTGGAGATTCAGCAGATTCTTCGCGATGGTATTAACTTAATGATTAAGGAGGCTTAATTATGGATTTGAGAAAATTGGTTGACAAGGTTAAACCGACCTTTACGAAGGGGGGTAAACTCTCCTTCCTCGAGTCCACATTCGATGGCTTCGAGACTTTCCTCTTCGTTCCCAACACCACCACTTCGAAGGGTGCGCACATCCGCGACTGTAACGACAGCAAGCGTACGATGATTTGCGTTGTGTTGGCACTTCTTCCCGCATTCCTGTTCGGTTGCTACAACACCGGTGTACAGGTTTCGCTCGAGGGCTTCAACGCCTTCCTCTATGGTCTGATTCGTATCCTGCCGATGGTATGCGTGAGCTACATCACCGGTCTGGCTATCGAGTTTGCCTATGCTCAGATTCGCCACCACGAGATTTATGAGGGCTTCCTCGTGTCGGGTCTTTTGATTCCGATGATTATGCCCGTATCGATGCCTTTGTGGATGGTTGCCATATCGACTGCTTTTGCCGTAATCTTCGGTAAGGAGGTATTCGGTGGTACCGGTATGAACATCTTTAACCCTGCTCTGTTGGCTCGTGCATTCGCATTCTTTGCCTACACTCCCGCAATTTCGGGTGAGACGGCTTGGTATTCGAACTGGACCTTCATGGGCGCACAGGTTGATGGCGTGTCGGGTGCTACGGCTCTCGAGCAGTTCGCTGTTAAGGGTGCTATGGACTACTCGATAATGGACGCATTCTTGGGCTTTATCCCCGGTTCGTTTGGTGAGACCTCGACTCTGGCTATCCTTATCGGTGCCGTAATTCTGCTCTTCACGGGTGTAGCTTCGTGGCGCACGATGATTTCGGTATTTGTCGGTGGTTTGGCTATGGGTCTTTTGTTCAACGCTATCGGCGGCAGCCCCTATATGGAGATTCCCGCTTGGCACCACCTCATCGTCGGTGGTTTCGCCTTCGGTGCTGTCTTTATGGCTACCGACCCCGTAACCTCGGCTCAGACCAACACCGGTAAGTATATCGTCGGCTTTATGACCGGTGCAATCGCAATTATGATTCGTGGTATCAACCCCGCATATCCCGAGGGTATGATGCTTTCGATTCTCTTTATGAATGCATTGGCTCCGCTGGTAGATTACTTCGTTGTAGAGTCCAACATCTCGCGTCGTAAGAAACGTAGTGTTAAACTTGCTAAATAATCTGAAGCTATGGCAATAAATAAGAACAGTAACCTTTATATTATCGTCTATTCGACGGTTATGGTGGTTGTCGTAGCACTTCTGCTCGCAGTGGCATCCTTGTCGCTGAGTTCGCGTCAGCAGACCAACATCCTTAACGAGAAGCGTGGTGCAATTCTCGCTTCGCTGGGTGTTGATATCGAGCAGGTTGACATTACCACCTACTATAACGAGAATATCGATGCATTCGTGGTTAACGCCGAGGGCGAGAAGGTCGAGGGCGACCCCATCGCACTGTTGGGCGACCTGAAGGGTGCATTCGAGAATGGCACCTACCCCGTATTTGCTTACAAGCAGGGTGGTGTGGTTATTCCCTTGACCGGTTCGGGTCTGTGGGGTCCCATCTGGGGCTATCTGGCTTTGGAGAGCGATATGAACACCGTTAAGGGTGTTGTTATGGACCATCAGGGCGAGACTCCGGGTCTGGGTGCCGAGATTTCTACCGCAAAGCATCAGGCTCTCTACGTTGGCAAGACCATCTTCGAGGGCGAGGAGTTGGTTGCAATCACCCTCAAGAAGGGTGGTGCTACCCCGGGCAATATGCACGAGGTGGATGCCATCACCGGTGGTACCAAGACTTGTGACGGTGTGTCGGCAATGCTCTTCAACAGTCTGAACAACTATATCGGTTTTCTCAAGCAGCGTGTGGCAGCTCAGACTCCCGAAGTTGTTGAGACTATGACCGCTGAGGAGAATCAGGCAACTGAAATGTCTAACGAATTAAATGCTGCTGAGAATGAGTAATGAAAAGGAGCCGATTTTCTCGGCTAAGAATTTGAAGTATCTGACGGGTCCCTTCGGAGCTAACAACCCCGTCATCGTGCAGATTCTGGGTATCTGCTCTGCGCTCGCAGTAACCGTACAGCTCAAGCCTGCAATCGTTATGGCTCTTTCGGTAACGGTAGTAACGGGCTTCTCCAACCTTGTGATGTCGCTGTTGCGTAACGGTGTACCTTCGCGTATCCGTATCATCGTTCAGTTGGTGGTTATCGCTGCGCTTGTAATTCTGGTTGACCAAGTGCTTAAGGCTTTTGTCTATGACGTGGCTAAGCAGCTTTCGGTCTATGTTGGTCTGATTATCACTAACTGTATTGTGATGGGTCGTGTGGAGGCATTCGCTCTGGGCAACAAGCCTTGGCCCGCCTTCCTCGATGGTATCGGCAACGGTTTAGGATATGGTCTGATTCTGGTAATCGTGGCTCTGTTCCGCGAGGTGCTGGGTTCGGGTACTCTGTTTGGTTACCCCCTCTTCGAGAATCTCGGTCTGTATGAGATGGGTTACTCGAACTGCGGTCTTATGCTCTTCCCCCCGATGGCACTTATCATCGTAGGTTGCATCATCTGGGTACACCGTACACGCAATAAGGATTTACAGGAAAAATAGGAGTAAGATATGGAAACTTTGAATATTTTTATCAAGTCGATATTTATCGACAATATGGTATTCGCCTTCTTCTTCGGTATGTGCTCCTATATTGCTGTATCGAAGAGTGTAAAGACGGCGTTGGGTTTGGGTGCTGCTGTTACCTTCGTTCAGGTGATGACCGTGCCTTTGAACTACCTGCTATACCAATATATATTAATGCCCGGTGCTTTGAGCTGGATGGGTTTCAGCGAGGTTGACCTCAGCTTCCTGACCTTCATCATCTTCATTGCTACCATTGCT
>CAZFQU010000060.1:0-11838 GCA_964521245.1 uncultured Alistipes sp.
AATTCAATATTATGGCAATATTAGCATTTCAGAAACCTGAAAAGGTGATCATGCTGAACTCCACCTCCTCGGTTGGTACTTTCGAGTTCCGTCCTTTGGAGCCTGGTTTCGGTATGACCGTCGGTAACGCCCTTCGTCGCGTGCTACTCTCTTCGCTTGAGGGTTATGCAATCACGACTGTAAAGGTAGCCGGCGTTGACCACGAGTTTGCCGCCATACCCGGAGTGAAGGAGGGAATGATTGAAATCATCCTCAATCTCAAGCAGGTTCGTTTCATCCGCACGGTGGATAATCAAGAGACCGAGAAGGTCCAGATTAACGTAGCAGGTGTTACCGAGCTTACTGCAGGTTATATTTCGAACTTCCTCTCTTCGTTCAAGGTGTTGAACCCGGAGCTGGTAATCTGCCACCTCGCACCCAATACCAAGATGCAGATGACCATTACCATTGGTAAGGGTCGCGGTTATGTTCCTGCTGAGGAGAATACCCCTGCCGAGTGCGAGTTCGGTACCCTTCCCATCGACTCTATCCACACTCCCATCAAGAATGTGAAGTACTCGATTGAGGATTACCGTGTCGAGCAGCGTACCGACTACGAGAAATTGAATTTGGAGATTACTACGGACGGTTCTATTCACCCCAAGGAGGCACTCAAGGAAGCTGCTAAGATTCTTATCCAGCACTTTATGCTCTTCTCGGACGAGAAGATTACCGTCAATATGGAGGACACCAATGGATCGGAGGAGTTCGATGAGGATATCCTTCATATGCGTCAACTGCTTAAGACTAAGCTCTCGGATCAGGATCTGAGTGTTCGCGCTCTGAACTGTCTGAAGGCTGCTGATGTCGATACGGTAGGTGACCTTGTGAAGCTTAACCGTCAGGATCTCTTGAAGTTCCGCAATTTCGGTAAGAAGTCGCTCACCGAGCTTGATGAGCTTCTCACATCGCTCAACCTTAAGTTCGGTATGGACGTATCTATCTACAAACTTGATAAAGACTAATTATGAGACACAATAAGAATTTCAATCACCTTGGCAGACAGGCGGGTCACCGCAAGGCTTTGATGTCGAACATGGCATCGTCGCTGATTCTGCACAAGCGTATCGAGACTACGGTTGCTAAGGCTAAGGCACTTAAGCAGTTTGTTGAGCCTATCGTGACCAAGTCGAAGGACGACAGCACCCATTCGCGTCGTGTAGTATTCTCCTACCTGAAGCAGAAGGAGGCAGTTACCGAGTTGTTCCGCACTATCGCTCCTAAGATTGCTGAGCGTCCCGGCGGTTACACCCGTATCCTCAAGACCGGTTTCCGTCTTGGTGATGGCGCAGATATGTGCATCATCGAGTTCGTTGACTTCAACGAGGCTTACACTCTTGGTATCGCACCCGAGGCTAAGGCAGCAGCTGCTGAGGCTAAGCCTAAGACTCGTCGTTCGCGTGCTAAGAAGACAACCGATGGCGAGGCTTCTGAGAAGAAGGCTGCTAAGGCTGCTGCACCTAAGGCTGCTAAGACTGCAGCTCCCAAGGTTGCGAAGAAGACCAACGTGGGTAAGAAGATGTAATCTACATTTTTCGATTTAATAGGGCAGATTTGCCCTTGCTCTTGTAAGGCACCAATGGGACGTACGTCAAAGTACTACCCATCGGTGCCTTACTTCGTTTAAGAACAAATCTGCACCTCTAAAATCAAAAAATATTTCGCTCTGTATGCGGAAATCTCGCATATCCTTTAGTAACGCTCGTGTAGGAGAGGATTTTTTGCTACCTTTGTCAATAATAAGCTTTTAGTCTATGGATATTTTCAGCCTACGCGAATATGCTCTTTCGCTACCTCAGGTCGAGGAGTCGATGCCCTTTGGGGATGATGTGTTGGTATTTAAGGTTGCCGGGCGTATGTTTATGGCGGTCTGGCTTGTGGGATGTGACAGAATTGCCGTCAAGTGTAACCCGCAACGCGCTGAGGTTCTGCGCGATAAGTATGACAGTGTGACTCCGGCTTGGCACTTCAATAAGCTACATTGGAACGACGTGAGGCTCGATGCCGACCTTCCTTCGGAGTTTATACGCCAGCAGATAGCGCACTCCTATCTCGAAACCATACGTTGCAACGTTTCGCCCAAGGCTCTGAAATTGCAGCTCCTGAGTCTGGCAGCCGATGAGGGAATAGAGGATTAAGAGAGCTTATGTTTTGAGTCGGGAAGGGGCTGTAAAGTCGAACAATCTATAAAAAAATGAGGACTGTCTGTTGTGACAGCCCTCTTAACATATTAGTCGTAGCTCTCTGCTTTATTGGCGTTGCCAGATAAGAGCAGCCGAGCCAAGAATTGCGGCGTTCTTGCCCTGAATACCGCTGGGCAGAAGTTTAACCTTGTTCTTGAAGGTTGACATCATATTCTCCTCCATATACCACTGGGTAGGCTCGAAGATGAGCTTGCCCGCCTTAGCCAGACCTCCAAAGAGGAAGATAGCCTCGGGCGAGGTAACGGTTACAACGTCAGCCAATGCACGACCGAGCATCTCGCCTGTGAAACGGAATGCCTCCAAAGCCACCTTGTCGCCCTTTGCTGCTGCGGTCGAAATCATCGATGCATCGAAATCAGAGAATGCTATATCGCGCATTTCGCTCGGCTCGTTCATCTTAGCCATCAAATCGAATGCCGTACGCTTGATACCTGTTGCCGAAACATAAGCCTCCAGACAGCCTCGTCTGCCACAACCACACTCTCTGCCACCGCGCTCTACGATAACGTGACCAAACTCGCCGGCAAAGCCGTCGTGGCCATAAATCATCTCGCCATTAGCCACAAAGCCCGAGCCAAGACCCGTACCGAGGGTAATCATCACAAAGTCTTTCATACCCTTAGCATTTCCATAGACCATTTCGCCGATGGTTGCAGCGTTGGCATCGTTGGTCATAAGGACCTCTACGCCGGGGAACTGAGCCTTGATGTCGTCTGCGAGGTGGAATATTCTCTTCTCCTCGTCGCAGTTCTCGTCTGTGGCACGGAACTTCCAAAGGTTAGCAGGTTTTTCGATGGTTCCTAAGTGATAGTTAGCGTTAGGTGCGCCAATACCTATACCCACCAATTCATATTCGAACGAGAGGCTGTTTGCCATAGTGTGCAGAGCATCGCACAAATCCTTAACGTATGAGGTGTAGTCCTCGAAGTTTGGGTACTTTTTGGTCGAAATAACCGATTCGGCATACAGGTCACCATTCTCGTCAACCAAGCCAAAGGCTGTGTTGATGCCACCGATATCGATGCCGATAGCAAGTTTTTTCATGTTGTAAATTTTGTTGGTTAATATTTGGTTTTTGTTATTTTCTCTCATAACTCCCTAAGAATAAACTATAAAACGATATTTATTTTTCACCTAACCCGCAGGGCATTTATCATAAATGCCTATCAATT
This sequence comes from uncultured Alistipes sp., assembly GCA_964521245.1. Classification (GTDB taxonomy): domain Bacteria; phylum Bacteroidota; class Bacteroidia; order Bacteroidales; family Rikenellaceae; genus Alistipes. Next base: position 3,416 of record CAZFQU010000060.1, read on the forward strand.
TTATGTAAAGTTATTATAAAAATTCCGTAGTGCCAAATTTTTTCGTACTTTTGAGAAATATTTGAGTAATTAAATCCCAAAACTAACCTGAAGATGCACACTAACGACCAATTACTTGCAATATTCGAGAGCTATCTGGCTCAGGTTGAGCTGCCTGAAGAGCCTAAGCTGCTCTACGCTCCTATCGACTACTCGCTTTCAGGTGGGGGCAAACGCCTTCGTCCTCTGCTATTGCTATTATCGTGCCGAGCATTCTCGGGCGAGTTCTCGCAGGCAATGAGTGCTGCGGCTGCTGTCGAGGTGTTTCACAACTTTACTCTTCTGCACGACGATATTATGGATCACTCTGCTGTGCGCCGTGGTAAACCCTCGGTGGTTGCTAAGTGGGGTGAGAATGTGGCAATACTCTCGGGCGACGCTATGCTGATTACCGCCTATCGTCTGCTCACAACTTCGCCTGTACCGATGCTCAGCAGAGTGCTGGAGGTGTTTAACACCATGGCTGTCGAGGTGTGCGAGGGTCAGCAGTACGATATGGATTTCGAACACAGAAGCAGGGTGAGTGTCGAGGAGTATATGCGTATGATTGAGCTTAAGACCTCGGTGCTGTTGGGTGGCTCGGCTATGATCGGAGCATTGATTGGCGGAGCTTCGGAGCAGGATGCTCGCAAACTCTATAAGTTTGCTTTAGAGTTGGGTTTGGCGTTCCAGCTCCAAGACGACCTGCTCGATAGCTATGGTGACGAGCGTCTGGGTAAACCCATTGGTGGCGATATTTGCGAGGGTAAGAAGAGTTTCTTGATGATTACGGCATTGGAGCGGGCCGACGTGGCGCAGTGCGAGGTGCTGCTCACCACACATCTCGACTCCACGCTGAGCCGAGACGAGAAGATTCAGCGCGTGAGGGCAATATACGACGTGATGGATATTCCGCGCCTTGTCGAGCAGCAGATTTCGCTGCGTTTCGACAGAGCATTGTCGCTGCTTGAGACTTTAGAGCTCGAGAGCGAGCGTTTAGAGGGACTGCGCGAATTTGCAAAGAGTTTAATGGGACGACAAAAATAATATTTTGATGAAACGTAGTGATATAGAGATAATGGCACCGGTGGGGTGCTACGAGTCGCTTCGTGCGGCAATTGCTGCGGGGGCTGACTCGGTCTATTTTGGTGTCGGAGTACTTAATATGCGAGCCAAGTCGGCAGCCAACTTCGGCTTCGAGGATTTGGACCGCATAGTCGAGATTGCTCGAGAGGCGGGCGTAAAGACCTATCTTACGGTCAACACCATAGTCTATGAGGACGAAATCGAAAAGGTGCAGGCAACAATCGACCGCGCAAAGAGTGCCGGTATCGACGCCATAATTGCCACCGACTTTGCGGCTATTATGTATGCTCGTAAGGTGGGTGTCGAAGTGCATATCTCGACCCAGAGCAATATCTCCAACTCCGAGGCTGTGCGTTTCTTTGCACAGTGGGCAGATGTGGTGGTCTTGGCGCGAGAGCTATCGCTCCAGCAGGTAAAGGCTATATATCAGACCATCGAGCGCGAGAATATCACAGGTCCGCGTGGCGAGAAGATTAAAATCGAGATGTTTGCCCACGGCGCACTCTGTATGGCTATCTCGGGTAAGTGCTACCTAAGCCTTCACGAGTCGGGCTGCTCGGCAAACAGAGGTGCTTGTCGCCAGATTTGTCGCCGAAAATATACGCTGACCAATACCGAGACGGGCGAACAACTCGATACCGACGGAAGATATCTCCTCTCGCCCAAGGATTTGTGTACAATCGACTTCCTTGACCGCTTTATCGATGCAGGTGTCAGAGTGCTGAAGATTGAGGGTCGAGCCAGAGGTGCCGAGTATGTTAAGCGTACGGTGGAGTGTTACGACCAAGCACTCCGAGCCATGGAGCGTGGCGAGTATTGTGATGAGCTTGCGCAGCAACTAAAGGAGCGACTCAGGGAGGTCTTTAACCGCGACTTCTGGCAGGGTTACTATGCCGGTAAGCCTACGGCGGAGTTGTCGGGCAGGTATGGCTCGGGTGCAACCTTGCGCAAGGTGTATGTGGGTAAGGTTACAAACTTCTTCAAGAAAATATCGGTCGCAGAGGTTCTTGTCGAGGCGGCTCCGCTGAGCAAGGGCGATAGAATCTTGTGGATGGGTGAGACTACGGGCTGCGTGGAGCAGGTTGCCGAGTGCATACACCTGACCGACAGCCCTGTGGATGAGGTGCGTCAGGGGCAGCTCTGCGCCATAAAGTGCGAGGAACTTATACGTCGTGGCGACAAGCTCTATAAGTTTGAAACAGTTGAAGATAATTAGGGAAAAAATAATAGATTATGAACAGCAAATTATATATGGCACTAATCTGTGCAACATTGATGGCAGGTAGTTGCAGCTCAAACAAATCAGCTTTTGAGAACTATCCTACCCCCTCGTCTTCCTATCAGGAGATGAACTACTCGAAGGAGGCTACAACCTTCAATCTTTGGGCACCTACGGCTCAACAGGTGCAGCTCTCGCTCTATTCGGAGGGTCTTGGAGGCGAGGCTGTGGAGAGCCTTGATATGCAATCTGCCGAGGGCGGAATGTGGAGCCTTAAGGTCGATGGCGACAAGGCGGGTCTGTTCTACACCTTCAAGGTGAAGATTGGCGATAAGTGGCTCGAGGAGTGTGCGGGTATTGATGCTAAGGCTGTTGGCGTGAATGGTCAACGAGGTGCCATCATCGACCTCGATACCACCGACCCCGAGGGCTGGGCTGAGGATAAGCGTCCCGAGGTGGAGTCGTTTGCCGATATAGTTCTCTACGAGATGCACCACCGAGACTTCTCGATTCACCCCTCGTCGGGCATCGAGAATGGTGGTAAGTTTGTTGCCCTGACCGTTGAGGGTGCAACCAACTCCAAGGGCGAAAAGACCGGTATAGATCACCTCAAGGAGTTGGGCGTAACACACGTTCATCTGCTCCCTTCGTATGACTACGGCTCAATCGACGAGACTCGTCTGGAGGATGGCAAGTATAATTGGGGCTACGACCCTGTGAACTACAACACCCCCGATGGCGGTTATTCGACCAATCCCTACGACCCTGCAACCCGCATCAAAGAGTTTAAGCAGATGGTGCAGAGCCTGCACAAGGCGGGTATAGGCGTAATTCTCGATGTGGTCTATAACCACACCTTCTCGATTGATGGTTCGAATTTTGAGCGTACCGTTCCCGGCTACTTCTTCCGCCAAAGAGAGGATGGAAGCTATGCCGATGCTTCGGGCTGTGGCAATGAGACTGCCAGCGACCGTGAGATGATGCGTCGCTACATGATTGAGTCTGTGAAGTATTGGCTTGAGGAGTATCACCTCGACGGTTTCCGCTTCGACCTTATGGGTATTCACGATGCTGAGACTATGCGACTTATTCGCGAGGCTGCCGATGCTGTGAGCACCAAGATTCTTATCTACGGTGAGGGTTGGGCTGCTCAGGCTCCTCAGCTTCCTGCCGAGGAGCTTGCAATGAAGGCTAATATCAAGAATATTTCGGGTGTAGCTGCCTTCAGCGATGAGCTTCGTGATGGCCTTCGTGGTCCCTTCCACTCTAACGAGCAGGGAGCTTTCCTTGCCGGTGTCGAGGGTCAGGAGGAGAGCATTAAGTTTGGTTTGGTAGGCGCTATTGCCCATCCTCAGGTGGATATGACAAAGGTCAACTACTCCTCTGAGTCTTGGACCGCAGAGCCTACTCAGATGATATCTTATGTCTCGTGCCACGACGATATGTGTCTGGTCGATAGATTGAAAACAACCATTCCGGGTATCGACCATGAGCGACTGATTCGTCTCGATAAGTTGGCTCAGAGCGTTGTTCTCTGTTCGCAGGGTATTCCCTTCATCTTCACCGGTGAGGAGGTTATGCGCGATAAGAAGGGTGTACACAACAGCTACCAGTCGCCCGACGAGATAAATGCTATCGATTGGGAACTTAAGAGCCAGAATCGTGAGTTGTTCGACTACTATAAGGGTATGATTGCTCTGCGCAAGGCTCACCCCGCCTTCCGTTTGGGTTCGGCAGAGGCTGTTCGCAAGCACCTTGAGTTCCTTCCGGTCGAGGGTAGCAATCTTGTGGCTATGCGCCTCAAGGATAATGCAGGTGGCGACGGGTGGCAGGATATCGTAGTGGTGTTCAATGCTCTTCAGGAGGCAGCTCGTGTAGCTATTCCCGAGGGTGAGTACTCCATTGCCGTTGCCGATGGTAAGGTGGGTGCAGCTGCGATGGGTAAGGTCTCCGGCGGTGAGGTTGTAGTGTCGCCCGAGTCGGCACTCATCATCTATCGATAGCTTACGAAAATATCCACAGGTGTCGCATAATATGTTTAGATGAATTACCCATCGGCAGATATAAAGTTTGTCCCCGGAGTAGGGGAGGTCAGAGCCAAACTTCTCGATAAGGAGTTGGGTATTCGCACTGTGGGTGATTTGTTGTGGCACATACCGTTCAGATACGTAGATAGAACAAAAATCTACACCATACGCGAGATACTCGAGAGTGGCGAACAACACTCCTTGGTGCAGTTCAAAGGACGAGTGACGGGCGTAAGTTATGCCGGTGAGGGGCGCAAACGTCGCTTCTCGGTCTATGTCAGCGACTCCACCTCCTCTTGTGAGCTAATTTGGTTTCAGGGTGTGAAGTGGATTGAAAAGCGTATCGAGGTGGGTAGGGAATACCTTATATTTGGTCGCCCATCCATCTTTCGTCACTCGCTGTCGATGGTCCACCCCGAGGTTGAAACCATGGAGACGGCACTTTCGCGCAAGCTCACGAGTTCGATGCAGGGCATATACTCATCGACGGAACGTCTCACCGCCTCGTTGGGTGCAAAGGGACTCTATAATTTGCAGTGCAGTTTGTGGCCTCTGATTAAGGACTCTATTCACGACTATATGCCTCAATGGGTCGTCGATAAATGGGACCTTATGCCCCTGCGCGAGGCACTCTACAACGTTCACTTTCCGCAGTCGGGCGAGCTGCTGCGCAGAGCGCAGTTTAGACTTAAGTTCGACGAGTTGTTGGGTGTGCAGCTCGGCATACAGTCGCGCCGTACGGAGCGTCTGCAACGCCTCGACGGTTTTCTCTTCCCGAAGGTGGGCGATAAGTTCAATACCTTCTATAACACCAAATTGCCCTTCCCCCTGACGGGCGCACAAAAACGTGTCATACACGAGATACGCAAGGATACCGTTACGGGCTACCAGATGAATCGTCTCTTGCAGGGCGATGTGGGCTCGGGAAAGACTATGGTGGCTCTGATGTCAATGCTTTTGGCGGTGGACAACGGTTTTCAGGCGTGTATGATGGCTCCCACCGAGATTCTTGCCCGTCAGCATTTCGCCACAATCAGCCGTATGGTCGAGGGTGTGGGGGTCAAAGTGGCAATTCTCACAGGCTCGTCGAAGGCTCGCGAAAGGCGCGAGGCGCTCGAAGGGTTAATCTCGGGAGAGGTTAATATCCTTATCGGTACCCACGCTCTGATTGAAGATAAGGTACAGTTTTCGAATCTTGGCTTTGTGGTCATCGACGAGCAACATCGCTTTGGCGTTGAGCAGCGTGCCAGATTGTGGACCAAGAATGCTCGCCCGCCCCATATTCTGGTGATGACGGCAACTCCCATTCCGCGCACACTCGCAATGACCCTCTATGGCGATTTGGATGTCTCGGTAATAGACGAGCTACCCCCGGGCCGTCAGCCTATACGCACCTATCACTACTACGAGTCTTCGCGCCTCAAACTTTGGGGCTTTATTCGTCGTCAGATAGCCGAGGGTCGTCAGGTCTATGTGGTCTATCCCCTTATCAAGGAGTCGGAGAAGATGGACTATATGAACCTGTGCGAGGGCTATGAGTCCATTACGCGAGACTTCCCCTCGCCTGAGTATGTCGTCGAGGTGTGCCACGGACAGATGAAACCCCAAGATAAGGAGTACTCGATGGACCGCTTCAAGCGTGGCGAGGCAAATATCTTGGTCGCAACCTCGGTTATAGAGGTGGGCGTGGATGTGCCTAACGCAACGGTTATGGTTATCGAGTCGGCAGAGAGGTTCGGACTCTCGCAACTCCATCAGCTGCGAGGCAGAGTGGGCAGAGGCTCCGGACAATCCTACTGTATCCTGATGTCGGCTGAGAAGCTCTCCGCCGAGTCGCGCAAGAGGCTCGAGGCTATGTGTCAGACAACCGATGGCTTCCGCCTTTCGGAATTGGACCTTAAGTTGCGTGGTGCGGGCGATATAAATGGCACCTTGCAGAGTGGTACGGCATTTGACCTGAAGGTGGCTAACCCCACACTCGACGTGCAGATTCTCACCCTCTCGCGCTCGGCAGCCGAACAGATACTGCAATCCGACCCGCAACTACAAGCTCCACAAAACAAGGGCCTTAGACAGTTGCGAGAGCGATATAGCGGCAAAGAGAGTATCGACTTTTCTCACATATCATAGACTCGACCTTATACCAAATTTGCCTATTTTTACGTTACTATAAAAAACTAATACTATGAAACGACTGCTTTTGACCCTCCTACTATTGACGCCACTCTGCTCTTGGGCGCAATTCTATCAGCCGGGAGAGCAGCTGACCTATCGCGTGAGCTATCGCGCTAAGTTGGTCCCCAATACCGAGGTGGCAACCGTCACCATCAATACCACGAACTCTTCTGTCAATGGCATAAGCTGTTATAAGGTGGCAGCACGTGCTAAGACAACCTCGGCTTTTAAGTGGTTCTTCGACCTTGACGATAGATACTACACCTATGTAAACCCATCGACACTTCGCCCCTTACGCTTTGAGTCGAACCTCAAGGAGAACGACTACACCTTCTGGAGCAAACTCGATTACGATTGGTCGAAGATGCGTGTCGATTCGCGTTGGCAGTCGCGCAAACGCCCCGTAAATAGTCGCACTATACCCCTCACCGATGAGAGTATGGATGCCATATCGCTCTTCTTTAAGTTGCGTGGCGAGCAGGCAGATAACTTCCGCCCCGGACAGCGATTCAAACTCAAGATGGTACTCGAAGATACGGTGCGAAATGTAGAGCTGCGATTCATTGGCCGCGAGCAGAAGAAGATTCGCAAGCTCGGACTGCACAACACTCTCAAGTTCGCTTGTCAACTCCGCACCTCCGAGGGCGAGAGCTTCGAGGATGGCGACGAGTTCTTCGTGTGGATATCCGACGACCGCAATAAGGTCCCCTTGTGGCTTGAGTCACCAATACGCGTGGGTAGCGTGCAGGCATACCTTGTTGATTATAACGGCCTGCGCTATCCTCTCGAAAGCGGGGTGGAATAGACCACAACTTTCAAGAGCAAAAAACTTATTTCCTAATATATATAACTCCACGTAAGTAAGAAAAAAAGTGTATCTTTGTGGGAAAATACTGGATAAATGGAAAATTATAACGACAATCAGCCCTATCGTCCCGAGTACGATAACTATGACGATTATAATGACGAAGGTGCCGCGATAGATAAATCGATACGTGGCTATCGCATCGTAATTATACTCTTGGCAGTAATCTTGGCTGCCATCTCAATCCTCTACTTCAATATGCACCGTCGCCAGCAGGAGGATTTCGACCTGCTGCAAATCGATCGCGACTCCATAAAGTCGAGCCTCTCGGAGCTGATTGTTGACTTCGATAGCTTACGAGTGGATAACGACTCGATAGCCCTCTCATTGGGTATCGAACGTCAGCGTGCCGACTCCCTGATGGAACGTCTGACCAAGGAGCGTAAGTGGAACTATGCCAAAATCAAACAGTATGAGAAAGAGGTTGGAACTCTTCAAAGCCTCATGCGTACCTACCTGCGACAGATAGACTCGCTCAATACCCTCAACAAGAAACTTGCAGCCGAAAACGTAAGCTACCGCAAGGAGATTTCTGAGGTTAAGCAGCGTGCCGAACTTGCCGAGGAGAAGGCCTCCGAACTGGACAATATGGTTCGTGTAGGCTCTGTACTCAAGGCGCGTGCCATAACACTTACTCCGCTGAATGCCAAGAGCAAGGAGGTTAGTCGCGTTAAGAGTGCAGCTCGTCTCAGAACCGACTTTATGTTGGCAGCAAACGAACTCACCCAACCTGGTAATAAGACCGTCTATGTGCGTATCTTAGCTCCCGATGGATATGTTCTCTCAGCCGAGGGCGCACCGTCATTCAGCTACGAGGGCGAGAAACTCTCCTACACTGCCGAGCGTACCGTCGATTACCAGAATCAGGATATCGAGGTCGGTATATTCTACACCGGTTCAGGTTTCACCGCCGGCAAATATACCGTACAGCTTTATTGTGAGGGTAGGCTTATAGGTTCTGAGGACGTAGTCCTCAAGTAATTTTCGATTTTATAGGGCATATTCTGCACCTTGCTTGTTCTCGCAAATGGGA
>CAZFQU010000061.1:0-11752 GCA_964521245.1 uncultured Alistipes sp.
ATATTGATAATGTAGAGGATGCAATAATTGCATCGGTCAACCATGACGGCGATAGTGATTCGACAGGCTCTGTTTGCGGTAATATTATGGGTGCAATTTATGGCTATGAGCATATCAAAGAGCGTAATATATTCTGCCCAGAAGGTAAGCAGTTGGAAGAGACTCTCGAACTTTCGGGAATCATCCTTGCTCTTGCTGACGACCTCTCGACGGGCTGCATTATCAGTGAGTATGATCCTATCGACACTCCCGAGAAGCGACAGTGGTATGAACGCTATTGTGAGATGAAACCTGCAGGAATAACTTTGTAGAGAATTCTTGGCAGATACTTTTTTCTGGTGGTGGGTGATAGGATTTCGAATGTGAGCCACTCTATTGTATAAACACTAAAAGAGAGCAAACTATGGAAACACAAATTTTTAATCTCATTATTCTCGACGAGAGTGGGTCGATGTACAGCATCATGGATGCGACTATTAACAATGTAAACGAGACGGTGCAGACCATTCGTCAGGCTCAACGGAAGCATCCCGAGCAGCAGCATTTCGTCACGCTGATTACCTTTAACGACGATGTGAAGAGCGTCTATGAGTGTGTGCCTGTGTATGGGGTCAGGGAACTTACGGAAGAGACCTACCGACCCGATTGTTGTACCGCCTTGTATGATGCTATGGGGATTTCGCTCAACGCACTTCGCAAGAAGGTTACGAAGGATGACAAGGTGCTTGTAACCGTTATCACCGACGGTTGTGAGAATGCTTCGCGCGAGTATAACGCCCATGCCATCTCCCAATTGGTCGATGAGCTCAAGGATGAGGGGTGGGTCTTTGCTTATATCGGTGCCAACCATGATGTTTTCAGTGCGGCAGGTGCCATTTCGATAACCAATGTTATGAGCTTCACTGCCACAAGCGAGGGTACCAAAGCGATGGGAGGAGTTCTAAGTAAGGCTCGTTCGCGCCTTTTCGACAAAATCTCCAAAAACGAATTTCGCTCCTCGGAAGCCAATAACAATTTCTTCGAGGAGATCTAAACCAACTCTTTTGCATGTAAGGGGCTGTCCTGCCATATTGGTATGGACAGCCCTTTGCTTTTGTTGCGAGTTAAAGAACAATGGCGCAATACCTCTCTTTCGATAAATCGATTTGCGGAACGGATTTTGCAAAACCAGCTTTAGGTTAATTCATGATAATTATACAAAAAAGTTAGGTTATGTTTTTTATTTGGTATCTGCTTATCGGGCTTGTAGCCGGATGGATTGCGAGCCTTATAATGAAGGGTAGTGGCTACGGATTGGTCATAAACCTCATTGTGGGGCTGGCAGGTGGAGTACTCGGAGGGTGGCTCGCCCTGCTCTTCGGGTGGTTTCCCGAGGGGGCAATAGGCACTCTCGTAACATCAATTATTGGCGCAGTGGTGCTGCTGTGGATAGCATCGCTGGTTCAGCGTCGTCAGAAGGTTTAACAACACACACATTAACACACAATTAAAATTATGAAAAAGAGTATGCTTAAAGCCACCTATGCGGTGGCACTCCTCACCTTTGGTGCGCTATCTACGGCGTGCGAGGATAATAACAACGATTGGACAAAGGATGCTCCACGCATCACATTCGAGAATGTTTGCCAAGTCAAGGACTTTGTGCAGAGTGGAACTTTCGAGGCCACGGCTGTGGGGGCAACAACCTCGTTCAGCTTCTATGCTGCCCCCGGGCAGACTCTTATGCTGGCTTCGATGTACGACTACTCTAACGACCTGTTCTTTGCTCCCGAAAATCCGGGCATACCCCTCTTCGATGCCGAGGGCATACCCTTGACCGGAGTCTTGGTCGGAGCCGTAAAGTTGTGGGATAACGGCACTCGTTTGAACGAGGCTCCGGGAGCAGATATCACTCACCCGGGGATGGCTCAGAGTGGTGTGGTGACTCAGATCGTAGGTGAGGATGCCGAGGGTAATATCTATCTTCCTGCATCGGATATTATGGAGCTTAGCCTTTCGTTCGATGCTGTGGAGTCGAAGTTTACTTGTACCATAACCAACATCTCTGACGGGACAATCAACCAAACTCCCTTCTCGGCAGGTGTCTATGCCGTATCGAATATCTTGGAGGGCAGATTGGTTAATCCTACACCGCTCTTTAGTGCGGGCGAGTCTTCATCTGCTGCCCTGACAGCACTCGCCGAAGAGGGCAATGTTACGGCTCTGGAGAGCGAACTCGCCGCCAATACGGGTATTATAACGACCCTCGATGGTGCAATAGTGGTAATCTATACGGGCGAGAGCAATCCTCTCTATAAGCTCGGCGAGTTGGCTTCCAATGGCCTGAGAGAGTTTGCCGAGGAAGGCGATGCCAAGATCTTGGAGTCTGAGTTGAGGAAGATGGCAAATGTGAAGAGGGTCTATTTCTCGGAGAGCGTGGTACAGCCCGGCAAGAGTATTCAGACCCCATATTGGGCTGTCGAGGGCGATAATATTGCCTTTGCAACAAAGTTTGGTTATGCGAACGATTGGTTCTATGCCAGCTCGGGTGTAATTTCAGCACTCTATTCGGGTAGTGCCACAAGCCAAATCCTACTGCTCGATGCCGGTACTGCGGCTAATCAGTACCCGGGAGCAGGGTGGACCCAAGAGCTTTTCGATGGTGATGATATTCTCGAGCGTCAGCCCATAACACCTGTTGGCAGTGAGTTCCCCGTACCTTCAGTTGAGAGTGTTATCAATGTAAAGCTCAACTAATTATTTTTCGCTTTTATAGGGCAGATTTGTCCTTGCTCTTGAGTGTCGCCAATGGAATGTACATCAAAGTACTACCCATCGGCGACCCTCTTCGTTTAAGAACAAATCTGCTCCCGAAAATCAAAAAGTCCTCACGCTCTGGGAGGTTGATTCGTCGCCAAAAAATAAAAACAAAACCCGAGTGGGGTAGTATGCGCCACTCGGGTTTCTTATTGCAACAGATAAAATCGTCTCTTGAGATTATAGCTTGATATCGTAAATCTGTATAACTCCTACGAAATTGTTTTCGGTGTCGGTTACCAATAGCGATGTAACCTTGTTTTGGGTCATCATCTTCTCGGCAGCTATGAGCTTCTCCGAAGGTAGGATAGTCTTGGGGTGCATCGTAGCTATGTCGGCAGCCTTGATATTGAAGAACTCGCCTTGCAGACGCTCCATTGCGCGACGTATATCGCCGTCGGTGATTATACCCTCGACCTTACCATCTCGGCATAGGGCAATAAGACCCAGACCGCCCTTCGATATGGAGTGTATCATCTTTGTTGCCGAGCAGTCGGCATCCACTATTGGCAGATTCTCCTTGCGCATAACATCGCCCACCCTCATCAGCAGACGACGTCCCAAGCTGCCTCCCGGGTGCAGGCGGGCAAAGTCCAAAGCCGTAAAGTCGCGCATCTTCATAAGTGCCACACCCAGAGCATCGCCCATCGCAATCTGTGCTGTTGTCGAGGTTGTGGGGGCGAGGTGAAGTATGCAAGCCTCGTGCTCGACACCCACGTCGAGGTGGACATCCGAGTTGCGAGCCAGCGACGACTCCTTCTTGCCGGTCATCGATATCAGCTTATTGCCGTTCGAGTGGATAAAGGGGACAATCTTCAGCACCTCGTCGGTTTCGCCCGAGTAGGAGAGGGCAAGGATAACATCCTCCTTGGATATCATACCCAAATCGCCGTGGAATGCCTCTCCGGGGTGGAGGAAGAAGCTGGGTGTGCCTGTCGAGGCGAGTGTGGCGGCAATCTTTCTGCCGATAAGACCCGACTTACCCATACCCGTTACCACGAGTTTGCCTCTGCTTTGCAGTATAATCTCGACGGCGCGAACAAACTCCTCGCCAAGTGTCGATTTCATCTTTTCAAGTGCGCGAGCCTCCGTATCGAGAGTCTGGCGAGCCAAACCGAGTATCAGCTCTTTGTTGGTTGTTGTCATAACAGACTATATGAGGGTTTTGATTACGTTTTCCAAGTCGCTCAGAAACAGCATATTAGGACCGTCGCTAAGGGCATTGTCGGGCGAGGGGTGAACCTCGAAGAAGTAGCCAGTAGCACCGAAGGCCTTAGCTGCAAGAGCCATTGCAGGCACAAACTCACGGTTGCCACCTGTCTTACCGCCTGCGGCGCCGGGGCGTTGTACGGAGTGGGTACAGTCCATAATTACGGTCGGGGCAATAGCTCGCATGTCGGCGATATTGCGGAAATCGACCACGAGGTTGTTATAGCCGAAAGAGTTGCCACGCTCGGTGAGCCACACCTCTGAGGCACCTGCCTGACAAGCCTTTTCGTAGGGGTAGAGCATATCCTGACCCGAGAGGAACTGAGCCTTCTTGATGTTGACAATCTTACCTGTCTTGGCAGCTGCTACCACCAAGTCGGTCTGGCGACAGAGGAATGCCGGTATCTGGATAACATCGACCACCTCGCCTGCGGGTGCTGCCTGCCACGACTCGTGGATGTCGGTCAAAATTTTAAGTCCCCACTTCGACCTGATGTCGGAGAGCATCTGAAGCCCCTTGTCGATACCTACTCCGCGATAGGAGTTAATCGAGGTGCGATTAGCTTTGTCGAACGAGGACTTGAAGATAACCTCAACGCCAAGGTTTTTGTTAATCTGAACAAGCTGCTCTGCCACTTGGTTGAGCAACTCTTCGGACTCGATAACACAAGGTCCGGCAATTAGTTTAGGTGCCATATAATGTTTTAGCTTAAAATTCGAAGGTGAAAGTAGCCATTTTTTTTCAAAAAACCTACTTCCACCCTCAAAATCTTACATTTTATCCTTCAAAAACTCTTCGGCTCGTTCCAAATCTTCGGGAGTATCGATGCCGATGGTCTCAAAGTTGGTTATGCCCACACCTATTCGGTAGCCATTCTCAAGCCAACGCAACTGCTCCAGCGACTCGGCTTTTTCGAGTGTTGATTGCTCGAGCGAGGTCACCTCTCGAAGCACCTCGCTACGGAAGGCGTAGATGCCTATATGTTTGTAGAAGGTGTGATTTGAGAGCCACAGCTCAGGCTCAACACCTCGCAGGTAGGGTATTACCGAACGCGAGAAGTATAAAGCCTCGCCGCTCTTACCCACCACAACCTTGGGCGAGTTGGGATTTTGGAGCGCAGCCAGCCCATCCTCCTTGGCAAAGGGCTTAACGAGCGTCGCAATTTGAGTTGCGGGATTAGAAAAACACTCCTTGAGAGCCAATATCTGCTCGGGGCGGATGAAGGGTTCATCGCCCTGAACATTCACCACAACGTCGAACTCCTTGCCTTGTTTAACGTACGCCTCGAAGCAACGGTCGGTACCGCTTCTATGCTCAGTGGAGGTCATCTCGACGTTACCGCCAAAATTCTTTACGGCATTGTATATGCGCTCATCGTCGGTTGCTACCACAACCTCGTCGAGTACGCCTGCCACCTGCTCATACACGCGCTGGATGACGCTCTTGCCACTGAGCATTGCCAAAGGCTTGCCCGGAAAGCGGGTCGAGGCATAACGTGCCGGAATAATTGCTATAAACTTCATACTCTTTATTTTCAAACTCTGTTTTTAGGCGAGTGCGAGTTTCAGCACATCGTCGTTGGTCGAAACATAGTGGAAGGTCATACCCTCGATATACTCGCTCTTAATCTCGGCAATATCCTTGCGGTTGCGCTCCGAGAGCAGTATTTCGTTGATGCCGGCACGCTTGGCTGCCAAAATCTTCTCCTTGACACCTCCCACAGGCATCACACGTCCGCGGAGTGTGGTCTCACCCGTCATAGCTATACGCTCCTTGGGTTTTCTGCCTGTATAGGTCGAGGCAATAGAGGTGACCATCGTGATACCAGCCGAGGGACCATCCTTGGGTATTGCACCCTCGGGAACGTGGATGTTTATATCCCACTTCTCGAAGAGTTGAGGGTCGATACCCAACTCCTTGTAGTGGGCCTTGACCCATTGGTGAGCAATGGTTGCCGACTCCTTCATCACATCGCCCAGATTACCCGTCAGCGAGATGTTGCCCTTGCCGGGGGTGAGTACCGACTCTATGTAGAGTATGTCGCCACCTACCTCGGTCCACGCCAAGCCGGTGACGATACCTACCATACCACCCACCTCATACTCGTCTTTGAGGAATTTGGGCATACCCAACACCTTCTCAACCTCTTTTTGGGTGAACAAGGGAGCGAATGCCTCATCGAAGGCTATCTGCTTGGCTCTTGCGCGTGCCAACTTCGCTATGTGTTTGTCCAGCGAGCGTACGCCTGCCTCGCGGGTGTAGCCCGAGATAATCGAATCGACAATCTCTGCCGACAGCTCCATCTCCTCAGCCTTGATACCGTGAGCCTCGCGTTGCTTTGCCACAAGGTGGTCCAGAGCAATCTGTATCTTATCCTCGGCAAGGTAGCCCGGAATGTTTATCATCTCCATACGGTCGCGCAGTGCAGGGTTGATGTTCTGCACGTTGTTTGCCGTAGCGATGAAGAGTACCTTCGAGAGGTCGTACTCCACGTCGAGGTAGTTGTCGTGGAAGGTGGTATTCTGCTCGGGGTCAAGTACTTCGAGCAAAGCACTCGAGGGGTCGCCGTGGTTCGACACGGTGAGTTTGTCCACCTCATCGAGAATGATTACGGGATTCGACGAGCCACAACGCTTAATGGTCTCGATAATTCTGCCCGGCATAGCTCCGATATAGGTGCGACGGTGACCGCGAATCTCAGCCTCGTCGTGCAGACCACCCAAGGCTATACGCCCGAACTTACGTCCTAAGGCTGTTGCCACCGACTTACCCAGCGAGGTCTTACCAACTCCCGGAGGACCATACAGACAGAGAATCGGCGACTTCAAATCGCCCTTAAGCTTGATGACTGCCAGATGTTCGAGGATTCTGTCCTTTACCTCCTCCAGTCCGTAGTGGTCGCTGTCGAGCTGCTCACGAGCCATATTTAGGTCGAGATTGTCCTTTGTGGTGTCGTTCCACGGAAGCTCCAACATCAGTTCGAGGTAGGTCATCAGCACCGAGTACTCTGCGACTGCAGGGTTGAGTCGCTCGAGCTTCTGTACCTCCTTCTCGAAGAGCTGACCCACAGCCTCCGACCAATTCTTCTTCTCGGCACGCTCTCTGAGTCGCTTGATATCCTCGTCGGTATTGTCGCCCAACTCCTCCTGTATGGTGCGCATCTGCTGCTGGAGGTAGTAGTCGCGCTGCTGCTGGTCTATCTGCTGCTTAACCTTCTCCTGAATCTCCTGCTTAAGCTCTGCCAACTGCTGATTGCGGATGAGTATCTCGAGCAGCTTGCGGGCACGAGCCAACATGCCCGGAGCCTCGAGCAGTGCCTGACGGTCCTCGTCCTCGAAATCGAGATTAGTGCAGATGAAGGTTATGAGTCCCTGTGGCGAGTCGATGTTCTTGATGGGGAATGCCGTCTCCTTAGGCATAGTGGGCGAGAGGTTGATAAGCCCCAGAGCCACGTCGCGGATGGAGTCAACCAAGGCGTCGAACTCGATGGAGTGACCCTCGCTCACAGCCATATCGCGCAATGCCGTAACGGCAGCCTTCATATAGGGGTCGGTCGATACATACTCGCCCACCTCAATCTTCTCAAGGCCGTTCAGCACTACGGTATAGGTGCCGTTGGGCATCTCCAGCATCTTGATAATGCGAGCTGCCGTACCCACCTTGTACAGATCATCGGGCGAGGGGTCCTCGACGCTGCCATCTTTCTGGAGTACTGCACCGATGTAGCCACGACTCTCGTAAGCCTCCTTGATAAGGCGGATGCTCTTCTCTCTGCCTACGGTGATGGGAGTTACCGAGCCGGGGAAGAGTACCGATGTGCGCAGTGCGAGAATCGGAATAACCTCCGGAATGGTGTATTGCTCGGTGGGCTCGTTGGTCATGGTCACGATAGGCATAATCTTATGTTTGCCGTCGAAAAGCTCGGGCAATGCCCCTATATCGTCAATTTCGATGGCGTCAAATGTCTCTATTTTATCTTTCTTACTCATATTTTCCAATCTTAATTGTGCAAAGATAACGAAATTTTGTCTATAAATATTTCAATTTTGAGAGATTGTTAATAACTTTGCACTTTACAAACGAAATGCAAAACACAAAAATTATGTCAATAGCCGACAAATATACCCCTTCAGCGATAGAATCCAAGTGGTATGACTACTGGATGGAGAATCGCCTTTTTCACTCGGAGCCTGATGAGCGCGAGCCATATACAATCGTAATTCCTCCCCCCAATGTGACCGGTATGCTTCATATGGGTCACATGCTCAACAACACGCTTCAGGATGTGCTGATGCGCCGTGCGCGTATGCAGGGCAAGAATGCTTGTTGGGTCCCCGGTACCGACCATGCGTCGATTGCTACCGAGGCTAAGGTGGTGGCAAAACTCGCTGAGCAGGGCATCGACAAGAGCAGCCTCACACGTGAGGAGTTCCTCAAGCACGCTTGGGCTTGGAAGGAGCAGTATGGTGGAATGATTCTCAAGCAGCTGCGCAAGCTCGGTGCTTCGTGTGACTGGGAGCGCACCTGCTTCACGATGGATGATGCGCGTTCAGAGGGCGTAATCCGCGTATTCTGCGACCTGTATCGCAAGGGCAGAATCTATCGCGGTGTGAGAATGGTCAATTGGGACCCCTCGGCTAAGACGGCCCTCTCGGACGAGGAGGTAATCTTCAAGGAGAGCCATGGTAAGCTCTACTACCTGCGCTATAAGGTCGAGGGTAGCGAGCGTACCATCATCGTTGCAACCACTCGTCCCGAGACAATTCTTGGCGATACGGCACTCTGCGTGAATCCCAACGACCCCCGTTATCAGGACCTGCCCGCCGATGCTCGTGTCATCGTACCGTTGGTTGGTCGCTCCATACCCGTTATTCGTGACGAGTATGTAGATATAGAGTTCGGTACGGGTGCATTGAAGGTGACCCCTGCACACGATGTGAACGACTATATGCTTGGCGAGAAGTTCGGCTTGGAGAGTATCGATATCTTCAACGACGATGGTACAATCAACGACAAGGTCGGACTCTACGTTGGTCAGGACCGTTTCGACGTGCGTCGTCAGATTGAGAAGGATCTCGATGCGGCGGGTCTGCTCGAAAAGACCGAGGACTACACCAACAACGTGGGTTACTCGGAGCGTACGGGTGTAGCCATCGAACCTAAGCTCTCGATGCAGTGGGTCCTCTCGATGCAGGAGCTGGCAGAGCCTGCCACTAAGGCGGTAATGGATGATATAATCAAGTTCGTCCCCGAGAAGTACAAGAATACCTATCGCCACTGGATGGACAACATCAAGGATTGGTGTATCTCGCGCCAACTGTGGTGGGGTCAGCGTATCCCCGCATACTACCTGCCCAAGGGCGGTTATGTGGTTGCTCCTACGGCTGAGGAGGCTCTGGAGCTTGCACGCCAAAAGACGGGCGAAGGGTCGTTGCAGCTCAGCGATTTGCGTCAAGATGAGGATGTACTCGACACTTGGTTCTCGTCGTGGCTCTGGCCCATCTCCGTATTCGACGGTATTCGTAACCCCGACAACGAGGATATAAAGTACTACTATCCGACCAACGACCTTGTGACCGGTCCCGATATCATCTTCTTCTGGGTGGCACGTATGGTTATGGCAGGTTATGAGTATCGTAATATGTTCCCCTTCCGCCACGTCTATTTCACAGGTATCGTGCGCGACAAGATTGGTCGCAAGATGTCGAAACAGCTGGGTAACTCGCCCGACCCGCTCGACCTGATAGCTCAGTACGGGGCCGATGGTATGCGTATGGCGATGCTCATCTCCTCGTCGGCAGGTAACGATGTGATGTTCGACGAGGCACTCTGCGAGCAGGGACGTAACTTCGGCAACAAGATTTGGAATGCCTATCGTTTGGTTTGTGGTTGGAGTGTGGATGAGAATATCGAGCAGCCGGCAAGCAGTCGCCTTGCTGTGGAGTGGTTTGCCGAGCAACTGCTTAAGACCCTCAAGGAGGTTGAGGAGGACTTCGCGGCATACCGCATCTCGGAGGCATTCAAGGCTGTTTATAAGCTATTCTGGGACGACTTCAGCGGTTGGTGTCTGGAGATGGTTAAGCCCGCTTATCAGTGCCCCATCGACGAAGAGACCTTGCAATCCACAAAGTACTATTTCGACCTGCTGCTGAGAATGTTGCATCCATTTATGCCCTTCGTTACCGAGGAGATTTGGCAGGATTTGGAACCTCGTGCCGAGGGCGAGTCCATAATGTATGCCCCCATGCCTAAGGTTGACGAGGCAGACCATAAGCTCCTTGCTCGCTTCGAGTTGGCACAGGAGGCTGTGTCGGCAATTCGTAACATCCGCAAGCAGAAGAATCTCGCTCAGAAGGAGGCGCTCACGCTTCAGGTTATACGCGACGAAAATTTCCCCGAGGAGTTTGCTCCCATTTTGGAGAAGATGGGTAACTTGAAGGCTATCGAGTTCGTAGCCGAGAAGAACCCTTCGGCAGCTGCCTTTATGGTCAAGACTACTCAATACTTCATCCCCTTGGAGGGTAAGATTGATGTGGAGGCAGAGCTTAAGAAACTCTCCGACGAGCTTAGTTATCTGGAGGGATTCCTCTCTTCGGTGATGAAAAAGCTCTCCAACGAGCGTTTCGTAAGCTCGGCACCCGAGAAGGTGGTGGCTAACGAGCGTGCTAAGCAGGCTGATGCCGAGGCTAAGATTGCTGCCCTCAAGGAGCGTATAGAGGCACTTAAATAGGTCGCAAAACAAGTGTAATTTCAAGGGAGGGCAGACCTTAAATGTCGGCTCTCCTCTTTTTGTGGGATTTGTAACTTATTATGGCACACGATATTACAATCTATACCGACGGCTCGTCGAGAGGCAATCCCGGACCCGGTGGCTATGGTGTGGTGTTGCTCTCAGGACCCCATCGCAAGGAGCTTTCGGAGGGCTTTCGTCTCACGACCAACAACCGTATGGAACTTATGGCGGTGTGTGTAGCTTTGGAGGCTCTGAAGTTCGATGGCTCGAACGTGACCCTCTACTCCGACTCGAAATATGTGGTCGATGCGGTGGAGAAACGTTGGGTCTATGGGTGGCTCAAGAAGGGCTTTCAAGGCAAGAAAAACCCCGACCTGTGGATGCGCTTTCTGAGGGCTTATCGGCGCCATAATGTGCGCTTTGTATGGGTCAAGGGGCATGCCGAGACTGTCGAGAACAATCGCTGTGATGAGCTTGCTGTAGCTGCTGCGAGTGCCTCCGACCTCAAGGAGGATGTGGGCTACGATGCTAATGCCTAAAATATTGAATCTTAACCTAAAACGATAATATTACTATGGAGAATTTTGCTTGGTATGAGGATATGAATTGTGCCGTTACGGTGTGCGATACCGAGGGCATTATTATCTATCAGAACAAACCTGCGCGTGAACTCTACAAGGCTCACGGTAACCTTGTGGGAAAGAATCTTTTCCCCTGTCACAATCCCCACTCGCAGTCCATCATCCGTCGTCTGCTTGCCGAGGGCTCGACCAATGCCTACACCATCGAAAAGAATGGCGTAAAGAAGGTTATCTATCAATCTGCTTGGCGCAAAACCGACGGTACCGTTGGTGGTATTGTCGAGTTTTCAATGATTGTGCCGTTTGAAATGCCGCATTATATACGCCAATAATCTTCATTTTTTGATTTTATAGGGCATATTTGTCCTTGCTCTTGAGGGTCGTCAACTAGACGTACATCAACGTACTTCCCCTCCGCGACCCTCTTCGTTT
>CAZFQU010000062.1:0-3301 GCA_964521245.1 uncultured Alistipes sp.
AATAATTACTAATTATCAACCCTTGGTTTGGTTGTTATGGCGAATGCTGCTCTTTGCGTGTTGGCGAGGCTGGTAGCCCTGCTGACGCTGTTTCTGTTGTGAGTGATTGTTGCTTCGCTGCTGACCATTCTGTTGACGCTGCTTCTGTCTCTGTGCCGGAAGGTGCTGTTTGTAGTCATTTTTGAGATTGTTGATAGAAGTTTGGTCAACTTCGATAGCATAGTCCGACATTCGGAGTATATCTTTAACGATTATCTCGTTATTCGGATGCTCCTGATTGTATTCATAGCTCTTGGTGCGCATATAGCGGGCTATGCTGTCCACCGTCAGGTTAATCTTCTCACGAGGCTGCGAGGTATCTATACTGCGAATCATACGCTCGATATACTTGCCGTAGTGTTTGTGGGAGATTCGCGATTGCGAGTAGCTTAGTCGTCGGGGAGCGATGGCTAAGTCTTGGCGTGTAGGACGTGCATAAGGAGAGTCCACATCGAGCTGAAAGTCAGACATTATGAACAGGTGGTCCCAGAGTTTGTGGTTGAAGTCGGAAGTGTCGCGCAGGAGGGGAAAGAGGTTACCCATCACCGCAATCACTGCTTTTGCTTGGCGGTTGCGCTCTTTGCGGTCCTCAATCAGCAATAGTGAGTCAACCATCTGGTGAATGTGTCGTCCGTATTCGGGCAGGAATAATCTTTTGCGTGTACTGTTATAGTTTTTTTTCATATTTCACTTGCTTGTCTTGGTTCGATTGGGTGTGATGTTACTCTTTTTGGTCACACTCACTATTCATTTTCGCAGCTCCGACCACCCCTTTGTCGGGCATACTACTCTGTTTGGTTCTTCGGTAGAGTTAATTATATCTTTACCGACGTAAAAGATTCTCATTAGTGGCACAAATTTAGATAAAAAAATTGATATACAGAAAATCTATGGCTAAAGTTTTAATCCTTGAACACTCAAAAAGTGTGCGAAATACTCTGCGTGAGAGACTTTTGTATGAGGGTTTTGTGACAGAGGCGGTTGCCGATCAGCAGCAGGCAGCAGAAATCTGCGCTCGCGAGAAGTTTGATATTCTGCTACTTGACTCGCCCGAGGCTCTCTGCTGCAATGATAAGCCTTTCATTGTGTTGGCGGCAGAGCCATCGATAGATTCTGCTGTGAATGCCATTAAGTGCGGTGCGGAGGATTATCTGACGCGACCGATAGATATGAATCGCTTGCTGAGGAGTCTGCGTTCAACGCTCGAAAAAGCAACTGATATCTCGCAAGAGCAACCTCAGCGCAGGGCAAGGCGTGCCAAGAGTTGTGGGGTAGAACCTATTATCGGCACTTCGGAGGGAGTGACACACCTAAGACACCTGATTGATAAGGTGGCTCCCAGTCAGGCTCGTGTGCTTATTACTGGCGAGAATGGTACGGGTAAGGAACTTGTAGCGCGCTGGCTCCACGCTCAGAGTCCGCGTGCAGACTCTTCGTTCGTTGAGGTTAACTGTGCAGCCATACCCTCGGAACTTATCGAAAGCGAACTTTTCGGACACGAGAAGGGAGCTTTCACCTCGGCTATCAAGCAGCGCAAAGGGAAGTTTGAGCTGGCAGACGGTGGCACACTCTTTATGGACGAGATTGGCGATATGTCGCTATCGGCACAGGCTAAAGTGCTGAGGGCTTTGCAGGAGAATAGAATTTGCAGGGTGGGTAGCGACAAGGATATAGAGGTCGATGTAAGAGTTGTGGCAGCCACCAACAAAAACCTTAGGAGTGAGATTGATAAAGGTAATTTCCGCGAGGATTTATATCATCGACTGAGTGTTATCCTGATAAGAGTCCCTTCGCTTGCCGAGCGTAGGGAGGATATACCTCTGCTCGTTAACTACTTTCTAGAGAAGATATGCCGAGAGCAGGGGGTGCAGCTCAAACGGATTGACCCTAAGGCTCTTTCGCTTCTCTGTGCTATGGAGTGGAGCGGTAACATACGCGAGTTGCATAACGTTATCGAGCGTCTGGTAATACTCTCATCAGAAGAAATCACTCCGCGTGATGTGGAGTTGTATTGTTAATCGCGAAGAGTTTTGTAGCTTAGGATGTGGATTGTTATCGCCAAGGCGAGTAGAATGAAGAGTAGCGATGCCCACCATTGGCTGGCTATGACAAAGGCGCAGTAGAGTAGGGTGAGCCACACCATACTTACCGACAGAATCTTCACACGAAGGGGGATTGCCCGCTTTTGTGTGAAGTTTATGATGTAGGGACCCAACTTCGGGTGTGTGATAAGCCAGTTGTAGAGTCGCTCTGAGCTGCGCAAATAGAGTGCAGCTGCAAGCAGAAGCAGCGGGGTGGTGGGTATCAGCGGGAGGAATATGCCCACTATGCCTACAACAAGCGAGATGGTGCCAATGGATATGTATAAGGCTCGTTTCATCCTGCGCTATTTCGACTCGTTGAGACGTATCAGTTCGAATATCTTATAACCGATGGGGGCATAGTTGCGCCACGCCGAGCCTCTGACCTTGTAGATAATCTGCTCGTTGTCGCATTCGATAATGAACTGTGGGTAATTTTCGGCATTGTAGAGAGGGTAGAGCTGCTCGATGGGTAGTAGTAGCGAGTAGCGGTGACGCCAAAGGTTGCGCTCAGGCTCAATGTAGAGTTGCGAGGGTTGCCCCTCGATATCTAATCTCTGCGATTTGATGGCAACTTTTCGTGCAGGCGAGGGCTGCTTGGCGTAGTAGGTGAAGTTGAGCGTAGCCATCGCTACGGTATCCTTGATATAGCTCTTGTAGGTAATGTCATATGTCAGCTCGCCATTATCTGCATTATTGAAGAGTTTAACGGGCATTGTGTGGTATATCACCCCTTCGATATCTCCGCGCGAGACGTAGTGGCGTGAGATATTTTGTGCCGAGCAGCATAGCCCCGACACCGCAAGTAAAATGGTAATAGTGAGCTGTTTCATTTCGTCTAAACTTCAAAAACGAAGGCTGTCGAACACTCCTTGTCAGACAGCCTTCTATAATTTTAGGCATTTAAGGCACTCGAAAATTGAAAACACCGGAGTTTGCCCGAAAGTAAATGAGGATTTTTCAATTGCGTAACGCCGATTTCTTGCCTGTCCTTTTTCCCTCTCTCCCTAAGAGCCTTTTTGAGGTGGGGATTTTAAGGCACTCGAAAATTGAAAACACCGGAGTTTACTCGAAGTAAATTAGGATTTTTCAATTGCGTAACGCCGATTTCTTGCCTGTCCTTTTTCCTCTCTCCCTAAGAGCCTTTTTGAGGTGGGGATTTTAAGGCACTCGAAAATTGA
>CAZFQU010000062.1:3401-10647 GCA_964521245.1 uncultured Alistipes sp.
TTGAGGTGGGGATTTTAAGGCACTCGAAAATTGAAAACACCGGAGTTTACTCGAAAGTAAATGAGGATTTTTCAATTGAGAGTAACGCCAAAATCACCCCTCAAATTGACTATTCGCCGTAAACTACTACGGTATATATGTTATAAACCCCCACATAGGAGAGCGACTTGTAGTCAACGTGGTGGATGCGGGTGATGCCTGCATCCTTGCAAGCGGCCTGAATACTTGCATCGCCAAGGGCAACAACGCCAACATAACCCTTAATCTCGGCTGTTCCGACCTTGCTCGAGCCGGCATTGCCCGTTACTGCCATACCATCCTGAATATCGGTATAGAAGATGCCTTGCACAGGACTCTTCACACAACCCATCATAACCACTGCGGCAAAAGCCAACGTGAGAATCTTTTTAATCATATTTGTTTTGCAATTTAAGTGCCAGAATGTGTAATTTTAGGTGGGGATTAGAAGCGATATACGCAGCTAATTCCGATGTTGCCCCAACCGTCGCCCCAATGGTCGTTGAAGAGCAGAAGCTGAGGACGATAGTCGAGAGCCAAAGCGAAAGGTGCGCCCTTGAAATTGATACCAAAGGCAACATCACCGGCTACGCTGAGGTTGAAATCCTTGGCATAGATACCTACGCCTGCACCAACACCTGCATTGAGGAACCAACTGCCGGCTTTGGGAGTCCAATCCCACTCGCAGCAATTCCAATTATAGGTACACGTACCGAACAGACCCACATCGGAGCCTAAACCATATAGACCGCCATTGACCTTGAGGAAGTTTTTCTCGCTCAGATGACGCTCATACTGAACCTCTGCACCATTACCAAGACGCAAACCGATTGCGTTCTTATACTCCTGTCCGAATGTAGTTGCAGCAAAAAGACAGAAAACAGCTGCTAAAATAACTCTCTTCATAGTTGATAATTTTTAAGGTGAGTAAAACTATTTCTGAAAACAAATATACGAAAAAGTATATAAATATCAAAATAAATATAGTTCTACTGTCAAAATTTTATCAACAATTGGGTCAGAGAGACGATTTTGCTAAACGAACTACTTGGTTTTATAGTGGCAACGATACTTTCCCTTTGTCAGATTTAAGAGTTTGTTCTTCAAGAGGTTGCGTCTCAGGGGCGAGAGATGGTCGGTAAATACTTCACCCTCGAGGTGGTCGTACTCGTGTTGTATGACTCGTGCAGGAAGACCGTCGATAAGCTCGTCATGCTCCTCGAAGTTCTCGTCCAACCAGCGCATACGAATTGCGACGGGGCGACGCACATTCTCGTGCAGCCCGGGCAATGAGAGACAGCCTTCGTTGAAGAGGTCGGTCTCTTCCGACTCTTCGTAAATCTCGGCATTGATAAAAGCCTTTCTATACTCCGCGAGCTCGGGGTGTTCCTCAGCCCAAGGGGTGCAATCGACAACAAACAATCGTATGTTTTTGCCAATCTGAGGTGCTGCCAGACCCACACCCTCAGCCTCCTTCATCGTCAGGAACATATCCTCGATGAGTTTTTTGAGGTCGGGGTAGTCGGGTGTTATATCCTCTGATATGTTTCGCAACGTCTGCGAACCATAGATTACTATTGGGTAAATCATAATTTGAACTCTTTATGGTTATCTCTGAATATGGACCGAATCCATATATGATTGCAAAATAATTGTAGCGGAAATCTTGTCAACGAGTGCCTTGTCGCGTCGAGCCATCTTGCCTATTCCGGAGTCGAGCATCGTGCGGTGAGCCAATACCGAGGTGAAACGCTCGTCGTAGAGTACCACTTCCTTGTCGGGATATGCCGCCTTGAGTCTTCGGACCAGAGGCTCGACAAAACGCCACGTCTCGGAGGGCTGACCATTGGTCTGTGTGGGTTTGCCAACGACAATGGTCGAGACCTGCTCAGAGGTGAAATATTCTCCGAGCCACTTCTCAAGCTCCTTGGTGGGAAGTGTTGTCAGACCTTGGGCAATAATGCGCAGGGGATCGCTGACGGCAATCCCCGTACGCTTAGTGCCGTAATCTATTGCAAGTATTCGTGCCACTTAACGTGATGTTAGAGTGAGAGCTTCTTGAAGAGTTTGGCAAACGAACACTCCTCATCGACCATACGCTTCAGGTCGCTGATGGCAATGCGCTCCTGTTGCATCGAGTCGCGGTGGCGAACA
The DNA here is from genome assembly GCA_964521245.1 of uncultured Alistipes sp. Classification (GTDB taxonomy): domain Bacteria; phylum Bacteroidota; class Bacteroidia; order Bacteroidales; family Rikenellaceae; genus Alistipes. The sequence goes on from CAZFQU010000062.1 coordinate 5,574, forward strand.
GTTACGGTGTTATCCTCAAGGGTCTGACCATCGACCGTCACACAGAAGGGGGTACCCACTGCATCCTGACGACGATAACGCTTACCTACCGAGTCCTTCTCGTCATAGACCACGTTGTAGTCATACTTCAGCTCATCGACAATCTTGCGAGCAACCTCGGGCATACCATCCTTCTTAACCAGAGGCAAGACAGCCACCTTCACGGGAGCAAGGGCTGCGGGGAGCTTCAACACTACGCGCTGGTCGCCACCCTCCAACTGCTCCTCGGTGTAGGCTGCCGACATAATCTGAAGGAACATACGGTCAACACCAATCGAGGTCTCGACTACATAGGGAACATAGCTCTCGCCACGCTCGGCATCAAAGTACTGAATCTTTTTGCCCGAGTACTCCTGATGGCGACCAAGGTCAAAGTCAGTACGCGAGTGAATACCCTCCACCTCCTTGAAGCCGAAGGGGAAGTTATACTCTACGTCGGTTGCTGCATTAGCATAGTGAGCGAGCTTCTCGTGGTCGTGGAAACGATAGTTCTCGTCACCAAAGCCGAGGGCGCGGTGCCAAGCCATACGGGTCTCCTTCCACTTCGACCACCACTCCATCTCGGTTCCGGGCTGCACGAAGAACTGCATCTCCATCTGCTCGAACTCTCTCATGCGGAAGATGAATTGGCGGGCCACAATCTCGTTGCGGAATGCCTTACCAATCTGAGCAATACCGAAGGGGAGCTTCATACGACCCGTTTTCTGCACATTGAGGAAGTTGACAAAGATGCCCTGTGCGGTCTCGGGACGCAGATAGATGGTGTTGGCACCCTCGGCCGTCGAACCCATCTGAGTCGAGAACATAAGGTTGAACTGACGTACGTCGGTCCAGTTGCGGGTACCCGAAATAGGACATACGATTTCGCAGTCGAGGATAATCTGCTTCAGCTCCTCGAGGTTGTTGTTGTTGAGTGCCTGAGTGAAACGCTCCAAAACAGCCTGTTTCTTATCCGAAATCTCCTTCACGCGGGGCGAGGTCGAGAGGAACTGCTCCTCGTTGAATGCCTCCTTGAAACGCTTCCTTGCCTTCTCTACCTCCTTCTGAATCTTCTCATCCTGTTTTGCCATCCAATCCTCAACAAGCACGTCGGCGCGATAACGCTTCTTCGAGTCGCGGTTATCAATCAAAGGGTCGTTGAATGCGCCCACGTGACCCGAAGCCTCCCAAGTGCGGGGGTGCATGAAGATTGCGGCATCGATACCTACGATATTCTCGTGGAGCTTGACCATCGAGTCCCACCAGTAACGCTTGATGTTGTTCTTAAGTTCGACACCATTTTGGCCATAGTCATAGACGGCACCCAGACCATCATAAATCTCGCTCGAGGGGAATACAAAACCATACTCCTTACAGTGAGCTACCAATTTCTTAAAGAGTTCTTCCTGAGTCATACTATATATATTATTTACTTACTATTGTCCTAAAGTTAAGTGAGTGGATATATTCCAACCTGCAAAGTTACAAAATAATTGTGAAATAGCAATCACCTTGAGTCCAAAAGAAAATATATACCCACCCGACGTTCAATGTTCGGGTGGGTATATATTTTCTTTTGAGCCTTATGCGGCTTTAGTTATGCGTTCTGGAAGTAAACGATAGAGGACTTCTGCGAACCATCAGGATTCTTGGTAATAATCTTGAATGTACGACGAGCGCCTGTATCGTTCTGCGAGAGTACGATGCGCACATAGATAGCTGCACCGCCATCACACCAAGCCTCGAGTGTTACGAAACTCTCGGGGTTGGTTGTCAAGGGGTCTGTTCCGGGGATTTGTACGTCATCCTCGGTAATCTCGCCGAAGGCAAATGCCTGAGCCATCAGCTGACCCATCAGCTCGGTATTGGCTGCCAGATTCTTCAACTCGTCGCCGGGGGTATAGGTCTTGCCATTGATGGTAACACCCTCGAAACGATACCAGTCACCTACCGTTCCTGCACCGGGACCAAAGCCAGTACCCTTCGAGCCATCGGCAGCATTGTTGAAGATGGTGTAGCTCATACCCTCCTGAACTTCGCCACCGTCGTCATCACCACCCTCTTCACCGGTCGATGCGGGGTTCTGAACGATAATGGTCGAGCGTACATTCTGACCATCCTTATAGGTGTAGCCCTCCAACTCGGGGAATGTGCAGACAATCTCAGCCTTGCGCACTGCGCCTGTGGTGTTCTCCTGAATGTCAGCCAACCACCAAGTGTCGATAACCTTGCCATTCTCGGTCTTGTAAGCAACAGTTACCCAATCAACTTCCTCGCCACGTACGCCGTTGGTGTAGTCGTAGCACTTGAACTCTGCGCTGCCGTAGATAGCCTGCTCGTTGTGCGAATCGCCATTCCAGTCGGTAGCGGTTGCGCCATCAACATTCACTACCCAGTAGCTCAAACCCCAAGCTGTCTGTGCTGTGTGGTCGTGGCTGTACTCGGCTGCCAAACCGCCCCAGAACTCGATAGTCTTGAGTGCAGAGTTGACAGGCTGGGTAACCATGAACTGACGGAAGAAACTTGTCTGACCATTGCTGAAGGTGTAGCCCTCGGGGGCATTATAGGTGCAGCATACCAAAGCCTTACGCTCGGCGCCGGTGGTATTCTCGGTAGCATTAGCCAACAGGTGAGTTGTGTTGAATCTGCCCTCGGCATCCTTGCCATAGCCTACGGTGAGCCAATCAACGATAGAACCGTTAGCGGCACCCTCACGACACTCAATAACTACGTTTCCGTAAAGAGCCTGCTCGTTGTGCGAGTCGCCTGCCCAATCCTCAGCATAAATACCATTAACGGTGATTACGCAGTAGCCGAGGCTCTGGTCAACAACATTGCCACCCGAAATTACCTGATCGCCAACACCGCCATAGAAGCCAAGCTCCTTTGAGGTGCTGTATGCCTGCTGGGTGATGGTCACAACCTTTGTGCGACAAGCCTCGGTTACAAGGTAGCCGTCAACGTCGGAGAAGGTTGCTGTAACGGTTGCCGAACGCTCTGCGGCACCCTCAACCTGAGGCTCGGCGTGTATCCACCAATGGGTGTTACCATCGGTGCGGTAGCTTACGGTGAGCCACTCGGCAACCTCGCCTGTTGCGTTGTCGATAGCCTCGAACTTAACGCCGGTGTAGAACTGTGCATTCTCGGCTCCCTCGCGAGTCACCCAATCAGCAGCACCCGTATCCTTGGTCTGTGCATACCAATAGCCACCATCCTTGTCGGTCGTACCCTCATAAGAGATGATATTGCTTGCTGCGTTCACATCACCGGTGTACTGCAACTCACCCTTGATGCTGCTCAGATCGATGCGGGTAACATTCTCGTTCTCGAGGTTCAAAAGCACATTCTTGATGGTGTTGTCGCCGAAGGTCAGAGCCTCGCTCGAAGAGTCGAAAGTATAGCGAGCAACGTCGGTCTCAACAATATACTTATAGCCGCCAACGCTCACGGGAGGAACTGCCATGTAGATACCGGTGCCGGGGTTTGCAGCCGTCACACCCTCGAGCGAGAGTGTAGTTTCAAGTGTGGTTCTGATAGACTTCGAGGTTGCATCCCAGAAGATAACACACTCATCGGAGAAAACAGTGCCAGCATCGTTGCCCCACCACTTATAACCCGCTTCGGTGTTGTGATACTCGGCGAAGTTGTAGGCGATAGCCGAACCTGCACCTGCAATAGCATTGTCTGCAGAAACCAACTCAACATACTTAACCTTCTCGGCAGCGTAAGCACCAGTCGAAGAGTAGGGCAAAAAGCGCATAATGGTACCTACCACCTGCATCTTGGTCGAGAGGGTAATCTCGCCCTCACCCTCGCTAAGCTCGAGAGCCGAGCTGCGAAGTTTAACATACTCGGAGTTGATGGCACCTGCCGCTTGCTGAGTCTGGTTGCTGGTGTAGTTGAACTCAACCTTGCGAGCCGAGCAACCGTCATAACCTGTATTACTCATCAAAGCAAGCCAAGCCTTACCGCCAACGGGCAAGGTTGTGAAGTTGAAGGTTGCGGTCAGAGCATCCTCGGCAATCACCATATTGGCTTTTTCCACAGATGCCTCCTCGCGATTAGCATAGGCATAATTACCTTCGGCATCGATAAACCAAGCGGTAACTACATCACTATCCGACCACTTAATCTGTTCGCCATCGTTGAAAATGGCGCGAGTGGTCTCGTCCATCGATGCTACAACCTTGTAGCTCACAGCCTCGGGAGTGGGTTGTGGTTGAGGTGTTGGTTCGGGCTCGGGGGTGATGATATTCTCGTCATCCGAACAAGCCGAAAATGTTGCCAAACCGATAATGGCAAACATCAGAAAGCTCAGTAACTTTTTCATTTGTCTTTGGTTTTTTAGATTTTCATTCACATTTCTGGTTGGTGCCTGCGGATTAGCTCCACTTGGTGTCGTTTTCAACTTCGTAGCCGAAGTCCGAATTTTCGTTGGCACCCTCGTCATACCAAGCTGATGCAGCAAAGCCCTGCTCGGTCGCAACGTTCAACTCCTCAACAACGGGAGTCTCGTAAAGATTTTTTTTCATAAGCCTTGGATATTTTTGTTGTTTGTTATTTTCTGCTTGAAAGAAAACTTTTCCCAAAGTTAGTCAAAATTCCCTTTATATGTGACGAGCGTGAGCGATAAAGTGGATTAAGTGGACTTAAGTAAGGTATTAATACTTTGTCAATCAGTTTGATGCGTGTTTGATGGTGGTTCGAAAAAAGTGGATTGTTTTAGTGCTTTTCAATCTCATATATCCGGTGTTTGAGCTTAGATTTTGCCCTTTTATTGATAGATAGCCCTCTGTCGTCAGTAAGAAAGTTTCGGGGTGAATGTGGAAAAATATTGCTGAATAGTAGCTGATTAAAAAAATATTTGTATCTTTGTGCGCTTAAAACCCCAAAAGGGTTATGCGAATTTATTAAACCAATATTATTAACTAAAAAATTTTAAGGCAAAATGGCTGTTAAAATTCGTTTGGCACGTCACGGTAAGAAGGGTTATGCCTTCTATCACATCGTTGCCGCAGATAGCAGAGCGCCACGTGATGGTAAATTCATCGAGAAG
>CAZFQU010000063.1:0-10309 GCA_964521245.1 uncultured Alistipes sp.
CTCAAACAAAAAAAGACCTGCCTAACATTTTTTAATTGTTAGACAGGTCCTTGTATTTGCTCTTATTTCTTAGATTATCCCCTCCCTCGATTCATTCTTCGTTCCTTGATTTGCGCTTTTCAGAGCGAATTGCAAAGGCTAAGTATTGTGAGTCGAGGTAAGGGGTTGGAGCGATTACTCGCCCCAACCCGGATTCTGATTGACTTGGGTCATAAGGTCCAAGTCGCGCTGAGGAATAGGCATCAATTCGTGCTTACCCTGCTGAGTGTATTTCACAACCGAATAGTTGGCATTCTCATACCAAGCATACAACTCAGAGGCTGTCTGACGAATCTTATCGTAATAGATACCCCAACGGATAAGGTCCTGCTTGCGGTGACCCTCGAAGCACAACTCATAGGCTCTTTCGCGGCGAATAGCCTCACGAAGCTCATCCTGCGACATAGCACCCGCCAAGTCATGGATATTATCACCGAAACCGCGACGACGCACAATATTGACCGCCTCCACTGCCTCGGCTGTCGGACCTTCACTCTCGTTCAGAGCCTCGGCGTAGAGCAGCAACACGTCGGAATAGCGCAAGATATACCAATTGATATTCGACTTATCGTTGTGAACCAAATAGTTTGCAGGCTGCACATACTTCTCGGTATCCCACTTTGCAGGGGTGAAGAGCTGACGCTGCTTATTCTTCTGCTCGTCAGAGGGGTTCTTCGAGCCGGTGGTATCAAAATACTTGATATAATCGTCAGTCTTGATAGTTCCCGCCGAATTGGAGTAACCATAGCGGTAGTCGGCAATCGAGAGTGCCATACGGGGGTCAGCATGCTGCTCCCACTCCTGAGTGAAGTTATAGGTAACCTTCCAGTTGCCGGCATTACGACCTCTCTCACCTGCCACAGCGGTAGCAACCACACCGTTCCACTTGCCGATACGACCTACGCAGTCCGAACCCTCCAAACCCGTAGGCGAATAGAACGACACCTCGATAAGGCTCTCATAGGGGTCCCAAATGCCGTTACAAGTGTTATACCACACCTGCTCGTAGTCGTTATTCAGATGGTGCTTACCCGACTCAACAACGCGCTTAGCACACTTTACCGCCTCAGCCCACTTCGACTCGTCCATAACGGGATAGCCTGCCCAAGTGCAATATACCTTTGCCAAAAGGCCCAAAGCTGCGCCCTTCGAGAAACGGTAAGCATTGTTGGAACGCATATCATCGTCAACTGCCCAAGGCAACACCTCGGCTGCGTGTAACAAGTCCTGCTCGATGAAAGCATAGACCTCCTCAGGCGAGGATTGCACATACTCGGTGGCAGACTTTCGCGAATCGGCAGTCGAACTCATAAGGACCACATTGCCATACCAGCGCACCAAATCGAAATAGAAGAGTGCGCGCAATGCACGAGCCTCGGCAATATAGATTTCTGCCAAAGTCCTATCGCCACTACCCCACTCTGTCATACGCTCCGAAACAGTCTCGATAAAGTCGTTAGCCGAGTAGATTGCAGCATAGAGAGCCGACCAAGTTGTTCCAATCTCGGTGGTCGAAGGGTTGTGCGAATTGGTGGGGATAACACGGAACGAGGTGTTGCCACTACCCTCACACTGCGCTATATCAGACGATATGGTAAAGAGCAGCGACAGGTGATAGGAGTACATTCCCTCGGTCGAGAGGTTGCGATAGACTCCGAGCAGAACATTCTCTGCCTCCTCAGAGTTATTCACATAGTTTTCCTTGCCTACCTCGGTGAACGACTCCTCTTGAAGGGCATTCTCACAGCCCACAAGAAGCAGGACAAGAAGCGGGAATATAATGAGATATTTTTTCATAACTTATCTTCTTTCATTAGTTTAGAACGACAAATCAACACCAAACGTATAGACTTTACTCTTAGGATATGCACCCCAATCCAGACCCGGAGTCATAGGATTCGAAGCTCGCATATTAACCTCGGGGTCGTAGCCCGAGTAGCCGGTTACGACAAAGAGGTTCTGAGCCGAGAAGTAAAGACGCAACTTCGACACATAGAACTTCTGAGTCCACTTCTGCGGGAAGGTGTAGCCCAAAGTCAAGGTCTTCAGACGCAGGAACGAGCCATCCTCCACGAAACGCGAGTAGAGTTCGTTCTTGATATATCCGTCCCACGCAGGCACGCTATTCGAAGAGTTTGTCTTGGTCCAACGGTCGGCAACCTCTGCCATCATATTGGCACGCTGGTCCTGCGACTGCGAAGCATACATACGTGTAGCGTTATAAATCTCGTTGCCGTAGTTGAATTGGAACATAAAGCTCAGGTCAACGCCCTTGAACGAGAAGCTGTTGGTCAGACCTCCGTACCAATTAGGCGTACCATTACCGATGGTAGTTCTATCATTGGTGGTAATCTTACCATCGCCATCCACATCGCGATACTTGACCATACCGGGTTGAGCCGGACGACCTGCGTGGTCAGAGATGTCGGGCACTCCGGGCTTGAGTATGTAGTTGCCAGTAGCGGCATCTACCATAAAGTCCGAATCCTGATAAACACCTACGAAATCGTAGCCATAGATATTACCCAACGACTCACCGACGCTGGCTATGTAGTCGTAACCGGTATATTCCGAGTTCCACGAAGCTGAGGTGTAGTAGGTCTGCGCGCCATCAGCCAAAGCACGCAACTCGTTGCGGATGAACGATATATTGAAGTTTGTGGTCCATACAAAACCGCTACGAGTCTGGAAGTTGGTCGAGTTGATGGTAAACTCAAGACCCGAGTTGCGAATCTTACCCACATTCTGCCACTGCGACGAGAAACCTGTCACGTAAGCAAGGTTGGCCGCCATAAGCAGGTCCTTGGTATCCTTAATAAAGGCATCGGCAGTGATATTCAGACGGTTGCGGAATAAACCTATATCGATACCGATATTTGTCGATTGCGAGGCCTCCCACTTCAGGTCGGTATTTGCCAACTGCTTGGGGTCGAGTGCAATAACCACATCGCTTCCATAGCCGTACTTCTGCTGCTCATAAAGGTCCATCGACAGATAGTTGGCAATACGGTCGTTACCTACCATACCCCAACCTGCTCTGAGCTTAAGGTTCGAGATTACGTCTTGCGACTTCATAAACGGCTCCTCAGAGATACGCCAAGCTGCCGAGAAGGATGGGAAACAACCCCACTTATTGTTGTCGCTAAATACTGTCGAACCATCGGCACGCACCAGAGCTGTCAGATAGTAGCGATTCTTATAGTCGTAGATAGCTCGCGCATAGAATGATATAAGCATCTTCTCGGAGTAGGACGAGGTAACCTTCGAGGGGGTAGCACCCAGACCAAGATTGTTGTTACCAAGGTTATCGAACGGGAAATCGGTTGACTGACCCAACAAATACTCTGTCGAACGGAACGAAGTTTCCTGTCCCAATATAGCCTGAAGGTTGTGACCACTCTTCTTGAGCTTATAGGTCAATGTATTGGTATTTGCCCAACGCAAATCGCGTGTCATCTGGGTCGAGCCATAAGGGGTCTGACCATTACGATATGCCTCCTTCGAACCCGACTGATAGAAGATATAGTTGCGGGTATTGGTGGTCGAGTAGGAGCCTGCCGTGCGGAACGAGAATCCCTTACCGAAGTTGATGTTCAGTGCAAGGTTTGCCGACCACATCTCGGCACGCTTCTCGTTGGTCACGTTCTTTGCCTGCTCTATGGGGTTAACCTGCGAGAGCGACTCCGAGGACTCAAGCTCCAAGGGGTCGATGGCCGAAGCCAAAAGCTCCTCGTCGGTCATTCTCAGACCGCCCGTAGGTCTTGCTCTGAGAATCTGACCCAACATATTGAAACGACCGTTATCGCCCGAAGTTCCCACACCACGCTTATCGGTATTGGCATAGTTGACCGTGGCATCCATATTCACGTGCTTGGAAATCTTCTGATTGATACGCATCTTAGATGTTATCTTCTGGAAAGCACTATTCGTAAAGATACCATTCTCAACATAATCCGAGAAGGAGAACGAATATTTGGTATTGTCCGAACCTCCCGACACCGATACGTTGTGGTCCTGCGACCAAGTGGGACGGAAAGTCTCGTTTTGCCAATCGATACCCTCGACACCGATATAGTCGTCAATGGTCTGATAGCGCGCTCCCTCCTCATTCTTATAATAGGTATTACCAAACTTGTCGGGCCAAGCCTCAGTCTGCAAACCTACGAACTCATAGGGGGTCATCAGGTCCAAAGTATTGGAGATAGTACGGTAGCTTGCCGAGCCATTGTAACTGACTACCGGACGACCAATCTTACCCGACTTGGTGGTCACAAGCACAACACCATTAGCCGCACGCGAACCATAGATAGCTGCCGACGAGGCATCCTTCAACACGTCGATAGACTCGATATCGCTATTTGCCAGATAGTCGATGTTATCGACTTGGAAGCCATCGACAATGTAGAGAGGCGAGGAGTCGCCATTGACCGTACCCACACCGCGCACCTTCACATCGAAGCCTGCACCCGGAGTACCATCGGCTGCCATAATCTGTACACCGGCAATCTGACCGCTCATTGCATCAAGCACCGACGATGATTGGAAGCCCTCCACATCCTCGGCCGAAACCGATGCTACCGAACCGGTAAGGTCGCTACGACGCACCGAGCCATAACCAACGACCACAACCTCGTCCATCACGTTGGTCTCGGGTTCGAGTTTCACATTCAGAACGCTCTCTGCGTTGACTATAATCTCCCGACTCTTATATCCCAAGTAGGAGAATACCAGAGTCGAACCCTTCTTTACCGAAAGGCTGTAACGGCCATCAATATCGGTCGAAGTTCCTTGGGTGGTACCACTTACAATTACGTTTGCACCGATTGCGGGCTGGTCGTTTTCGTCAACGACCTGTCCCGTAATCTTATTCTGAGCCTCTGCACCAAAGGTCAGCAGCACTGCCACAAGGGTCAAAACCCATCTGAGCTGTAAGGCTCTCTTTATGATATTTGATATACTCTGCATAATCTTCATAATTTAAGGCTGAGCATTAAAATTTCTCGTCAAACCAAACCCAAAGCGGGAATATCTGCGAACCTGAGTTCACACCCGACTGGTCGCCATTTGTAACAAAGGTCGTCTGACCGATAAATGCACCATTGGCAGCATTTCCATCAGAATCTATCCACTTATTGGGATTGACAACAAGGTTCTTATTGGCAGCATCAACATAGAGCAGTGCCTGAGCGAGGTTTGAACTATTAGTGTAGTACGATACAGGATCCTTCGAGCCGTAGTTAGGAGTCTTATCCCCATAGTAGTTATTCCACATCTGGCTCATAAACGAACCTGCGACATTAGGCTGACCATCGATATGAGTTTCGGGACCCGCAATATTATAGTAATTAAAGGTTCGACGATAGTCAATCAAGAAGTTCGGAAGCTCAACACCCTTTATTTCGGGGACGTCACTCACACCACCCTTTCTGGGGTTGATTTTTATAACAAATGGTGTAAAGTGGAGCGTTACGCCGGATACCTCCTGAACGAAGGAGAAGAATACGGGAACGGTAACCGAAGTCTCGCCAACCTCGCCCTTACCGGCAGTCGCCGTTACAAGTATCAGACCGCCATTATTAGCCTTGAATCCAGCGTCGACAAGGGTCAGCTGACCGGTCGAGGAGTCGATGGTTGTATTCTTCATCTGTTGCTTAATCTTAACCGACCACTCAAGCTCCACTCCAGCCTTGGCATCGGTGGTAGGAATGAGCGAAAGGGCTGTGAACTCAGCCATTGTCGAACAACGATACTGCGAGGGGTTAGTCGCAACATCCAGACCCAAATTATTGCCATAGCTGATGGTGGTGAAGTAATAGGGATTCTCGACAATAGTTATCTGGAGTGAGGTCTCCACCTCATTCTTGGTGTTCTTAGCCTTGACAGTTACGGTATAGTTGCCGGTGGGGATAGTATTATCCCTATTAGCCGACACCTCACCCGTTACGGCATCAATCGAGATTTGACCCTCAAGCTCTGCGGGCAGCTCACCCAACGAGAAGGTAACCTCGTCACCCACCATACCGTCGTTCTTCGGAGCGGTGAACTCCGTGCCCTGAATAGCCTCAACTGCGGCATAGCCAAATGTTGCAGCATCGATAGGCTCGATATAGGCAATAACCTCCAGAGTAAATGCACCGGCAAAGTCGGTCGAACCATAGAGGTTGGTCACCGTAACATCGACAACATAGGTCGAACCCACCTCAAGACCATTCTCCTCGGCAACCGACAACACGCCACTCTGAGCGTCAATCTGAATCTTATCACACTCGGGAGTGATGGTGTTGATTGCATACTCCACCTGCTCGGGCGAACCCTTCATCTGAGGAGCAAGCGAAGTGTAGGTTGTGTTTTGCTCCATACGGCCCGACGATGGGGAGTAGAGAAGCTCGATGGGCTGGCTGGTAACCTTCACGGTTGCAATGTTCTCATAGAGGGTTTGCGTCGCGTGGGTCGAGAGTTTGAGCGTAAGGTTATAGACTCCGGGCAGGATATCGTCCTTGAAGTTCTTGTTGACCGAGATTACACCATCAGTGCTGACCGAGAAGTACTCCTCGCCCTCTGCCTGCACCAGCTGATAGCCTGTGATGGTCACCGACTCACCAACGGGAGTGATAGTAATTGTTGTCTCAGAGGTCTTAACCTCAGCATAGGGAATCTCTACCACCTTTTCGCTTACTTCGAGCGAGAGTGGTGCTGCCGGAAGCATATTCACCACAAAGATATCGTCAAAGCTATAAGGCACACCTGCCGAAATGCAACTAATGGAGAGTTTATAGCAGCCCGGGGTCATATTCTCGGTCTGCGAGATGGTGACTGCACCCGACTGAGGGTTAATCGAGAAGTTTTCGCACTGCAAAAGCTCCTCGTCGAGTTTTACAGCCACAATAGCGAAATCGCTCGGGGTCTGGCCGTAGTACGACGGAGTACCCGAAATAAAGCTCATCGAGGGACCGATATTAGTCACCTCGGGATAGTGGAGACGAAACGAGCCGTCATCCAAGTCATCCTCCTTGCAGCCCACAAGGCTCGAGACCAAAAGTGCTGCAAGAGCTAAGACTCCACAAAATCTACCTATTATTTTCATAATCTATTGTTGGTTTTACTTTGTAAGGTTCGAGTTTACAAGCGAGCGAGGCTCACCACCGTTGATAGTAATATTGACAGCCACTCGACTCTCAGACCATGCGCCCGAGAAGGAAGCATCGATATTAACTGCATCGGCATTCGAAGCCGGATAGAGTACCGTCACGAAACGTACGGGCTCAGCACTACTCTTCTGCACAGAAACCGAGTAGCTCTTGCGCTTTGTCTCGACATTGGTGTTGTAGGAGACAAAGCCCTCACGCTCGGCATAGGTCATCTGACTTTGGTCCGAGAAGGTGCGAACTGCCAAGTTGTTGCCATCGGCAAAGGCTGTGTAGGCACCCATACGCTCCGAGTCGTAAAGCACCTCGGTATCGCTACCCTCTGCCAAGTGGAAGTTCAGGTTAACTTCGCCCGTAGCATCGCCGTAAGCCTCATCTACAACCACATAGTAGAGTCCATCGACACAGAATACCGAGCGACGATGTGTGAGACCATCATACGAGGGATTCTTAATCACCAGACGCGAAGTACCCTTGTTATCATCCAGACGCAACAACTCGCCACGACAAGCCGTGATGCGCTTACCGTCTAAAGTGAGTGTATTGTGTGCGTTTGTGGTTGCATAGCGTGTACGGTCGCTACCCGAGTTATAGGTATAGCAGCCCGAGTCGGGGAAGAACTGACGACCCTTGATATAGAGTTCGAAGGTACCGTTATCCCACTGACGGTGCCACTGCTCGCTGGGCGATTGGGTGGCATTGCCCACAACCATCATCATATCGTTAGCACTCCATCCGCTACGCACGGTGTAGTAGCCACAATCGGCGAACTGTGCGAACTTATTTGTGGGAGCCGTACCCTCAGCACCCTCGGTAGCCATCCAAAGCAGTTCCTTATCCTCGGGAAAGAGTTCGGCATAGCGGCCAAAATTGCGCTTGAGGACACTCTTCGACCACGAAGCCTTGCGTGTATCAGCCATATTGACCGACGAGTAGTCGGGGAATACCATCTGCTTAACAACCTCGGTCATCTTCTTAAGCGAAGCCACATACTCTGCCGGGAAGTAGCTCTCGTTGCCCGTATTCTGAGCCACAAGCATCGCAAGACGGAAATCCTCAATAGAGGAGATGTGGTACGAGAAGTCACCATCGCGCAACCAGCCATCTGCCCAATACTGCGACTCCACACAATCGTTGAGTCGCTCCGAGCCACTTACAACCCACGATGCAGCACCCTTCAACTCTGGGAAGAGCGAACCTGCGAAGGTTACAGCCTGAGCCTGAGTGATAAGGTGGTTCGAGTCGGAAGAGTAGTTTGCCACAATGTGGTCTGCCTGCTGGGCTATGCGCGAATAGAACTCAAGCACAAAGGCGGGAGTAAGCGATTTCGACGAGCGCACATACTCGATTACGGCACAATGGTCGATAAGACGCGCTGCCACATCCAACGGACGCCAAGTCCAACCTGCATTCACATACTCGGGAGCCTGATTGCCGGGGAAGAGTGTATAGTCCAAATCGACATCGGGCTGGGGATTCTGTCTGAACCAATCCATAAAGACCGTCATCCACTGCTCGACATAGTTCTCATTGCCACTTACAGCATACGCCTTAGCCTGACCGAGCATCCACTGATGACGCTGGAGCTGATAGCGATGCTCATAGTCGGTGGTAGGCATATTCTGCCAATCGATTGTACCCTCCTCGGTGAGATAGGAGTATGGAATCTGAGCATCCGTATCCTCAAAATAGTTCTTCACATAGAAACGATAGCCATTCTCAAGTAGTGCATAGTCTGCCCAACGCTGCTCCGATGCGGTGATGGTGGGGTCGGCATTAGGCACACTGGGATTTCCAAACCAGCCACGCGAAGAAAGATACTCCACAACGCCCTTAGCAGCCTCATAGTAGTTGCCACTCTCGTATGCACGCTTAACTCCCGACAGAGGAACATAATCCATATTCAGCACCGAGAACCATTCGGGGTCGATACCCTGATTCAGAACATCAACCGCAAACCCGCGCCACGAAGCAGCCCCCTCCAACTCGGGGAAGAGAGCGGCAATACGCATAAGCGAATTGACCTTAGCCTTATACTCATCGCTCGACTTATCCTCCTGCGCACTAAGCTCGGTGTAGAGCAGTTGAGCCTGCTGAGCCACATCGCCCAAGAAGAGGGCGGCAAATTGAGGGGTGAAATTCACCGATTGCATCATATAGATAAATGTGGGACCGTAGCTGTTCACACGCTCCGAGAGTTCGCTCAGACGCCAAGCATAGTCGTTGCTGTTGATTGCCGGTGCGGGCGACTCAGCTCCTTCGTCAAGATTCTGGGCTTTGGGCGAGTGTTTCGCACTCCAATCACTATGAACGGTCACAAAATCTTTGACATACTGCTCGTTGAGCGTCGTGCGATATGCCAATCCCTGAGGCTCATACCACGCATGACGATGCAGCCCATAGAGCTGCTCCTCATCACCCGACTGGCAGAGAGTCCAATCTATCAGCTTATCCTTCTTGCAGGTGTAGGGTGCGCCATCGGCAGCCGGGTCACTGAATCCCTCGACATAGAAACGGTAGTCCGAAGTCGAGAGAGCCCAAGTGGCAATCTGCAACTCCTCGTCGCTAATCGAAGGGCTCATCAGGTTAATCTCGGGGTCACTGACATCGGTGCGCTCGCGCATGTAGCGAAGCAGTGCCTCGGCAGCATAATAATACTGCTCCTGCTCGTACATAGTCTTCACCTGCTCCAGACCCGGATAGTCCAAATTAAGCATCGTGAAAATCGAGGCATCCACCTCATCGTTGGACGGAACCTGAACCTCAACATTCGAGCCACCTTGAGTGGTATGCTCGTCACTGCTATCCATCATACAGCCCACCATCAAAAGCGGAGCTGACAACAGCAGAGTGCAGATAATTTTACGACATGATTTCATCATCACAACTTTTTGGTTTACAAATTCTTATAATCTATACCCTTGAGGGCGAAGTAACGCTGAATAGCTTCCAAGAAGTAGTAATCGCCATAGTTCAGAGGCACGTCAATCTCGCTATGTGCGGGCAGGTGACCCGTTGCGTGCATAAGAATAAAGCCTCCGTTCTCGCCTCTCTTTGCCAGATAGCTCTCCGACGAAAGCGACATGAGCAACTTCTCGGCTCTGTCGAAATAGAGTTGCGACTCC
>CAZFQU010000064.1:0-10120 GCA_964521245.1 uncultured Alistipes sp.
ATCAAGCAGCGTTATGGCAACCTCTTCGATATGTATGAGGAGATTACCGACGTTAACCCCTACAACGAGCCTATGCAGATCTTCCCCGCCATCCACTACACCATGGGTGGTATCTGGGTTGACTACAACCTTATGACCACTATCCCCGGTCTGTACGCTATCGGTGAGGCTAACTTCTCGGATCACGGTGCAAACCGTCTGGGTGCTTCGGCTCTTATGCAGGGTCTGGCTGACGGTTACTTCGTGCTGCCCTACACGATCGGCGACTACCTCGCTAAGAAGATTCAGGCTCCTAAGGTTAAGACCGACACCAAGGCATTCGACGAGGCTGAGAAGGCTGTCAACGACAAGATCAACAAGCTGCTCAGCATCAATGGTAACCGCTCGGTTGACGACATCCACAAGCAGCTGGGTCACATCATGTGGGAGAACGTAGGTATGGCTCGTACCAAGGAGTCGTTGGAGAAGGCTATCGTTGAGATTCAGGCTCTGCGCAAGGAGTTCTGGAAGGATGTTAAGGTTGTAGGTACTGCCGACAGTTTCAATGTTGAGCTGGAGAAGGCTCTGCGCCTTGTTGACTACCTTGAGCTCGGTGAGCTTATGGCACGCGACGCTCTGAACCGCGAGGAGTCGTGTGGTGGTCACTTCCGTTCGGAGCATCAGACCGAGGAGGGCGAGGCAATGCGTCACGACGACAAGTTTGCTTACGCTGCCGTTTGGGAGTACAAGGGTATGGATGTAGCACCCGAGATGACCATCGAGCCTCTGGACTATGAGTTTGTTGTACGCGCACAGCGTAACTATAAGGACTAATTTCTGACGTTAAACGTTAATAAAACAGCAACTATGAACTTTACATTAAAGATATGGCGTCAGAGAGACGCTAAATCGCAGGGTGCGTTCAAAGAGTATAAGGTTAAGGATATTTCGCCCGACACCTCGTTCCTCGAGATGCTCGACATCCTGAACAACGACTTGGTATATGCAGGCGAGGAGCCTGTGGCTTTCGACCACGACTGCCGCGAGGGTATCTGCGGTATGTGTTCGCTCCACATCGACGGTCACGCTCATGGTCCTTCGCAGGCGGTAACTACCTGCCAGCTCTATATGCGTAAGTTTAAGGATGGTCAGACCATCACTATCGAGCCTTGGCGCTCGGCAGCATTCCCCGTTATCCGCGACTTGGTGGTTAACCGTGGTGCTTACGACGAGATTCTTCAGGCTGGTGGTTTCATCTCGGTACGCACCAACTCCGTACCCGATGGTAACGCTATTCCTATTCCTCAGGCAGACGCTGAGGAGTCGATGGATGCAGCAGCTTGCGTAGGTTGTGGTGCTTGTGCAGCAACCTGTAAGAATGGTTCGGCTATGCTCTTCGTAGCAGCTCGCGTATCGTCGTTGGCTAAGCTGCCTCAGGGCCGCGTAGAGGGCGCACGCCGTGCAAAGGCTATGGTGGCTAAGATGGATGAGCTGGGCTTCGGTAACTGTACCAACACCGGTGCTTGCCAGTCGCAGTGCCCTAAGTCAATCTCCATCGCGCATATCGCACGTCTTAACCGTGAGTTCCTCTCGGCTAAGTTTAAGGAGTAACCGAAAGATTGGTAATACATCGAGAGCCTATCCGACAGAGCGTTGGATAGGCTCTCTGTTTTAGAATGTACATAAGACGAGAAAATTCTAGGCTTGCGGAGTCAGAAAACGCGGAGTTTACTACAGTAAATGAACATCTGAGGATAAGCGTAACGACAAATTTTCCGTCTTATGTTCATCCTGTGCGATATGCGCACGCGCAGTCTATATCAACATCCCCCCGACCCCCTTGAAAAGGGGGCGATGCACGTCTTAACCGTGAGCTGCTCTCGGCTAAGTTTAAGGAGTAACCGAAAGATTGGTAATACATCGAGAGCCTATCCGACAGAGCGTTGGATAGGCTCTCTGTTTTAGGAGTAAGACTCTGTTTAGCATATTGTGTTAGGGAGTAGTCCACCGGACTGCTCTTTTTGCTTGGCATAAGCATTAAAATTCGCCACAAACCGACTTAATGGTCAAAAAAGAGACCTGCGAGGGGGGGTAAAATGTTGAGATATAGTATATTTGCAGTATTTATAATTATTATGGACAAAAAGGTGCTCTCGTTGCGGGAGTTCTGATGTGGTCCGTAAGGGCATCTGGCGGGGTTCTCAGCGTTGGTTTTGCAAGAAATGTAATCACTATTTACAGGTCATCGAGAGTATGATTTTCATGGTCTTTTTGAGGAGTATCTATCGGGGGAACAAACTCTTTTACAGTTAGCTGAAAACACTCTGTTTCTGTAAGCACCATACAGCGTCGGTTGCGCACAGTTCACTCTACACGTCTCGTATCAAAAGATAAAGATGTTGTTGTATTAATGGATACGACTTACTGGGGAGGAAACTTCGGTGTTGTGATGTTGTATGATTGCTATCGCAAGAAACTTTTATGGCGTAAATTCATCAATCGAAAAGAGGTTTTTGCAGATTATTTAGAGGGTATTGAGTGGTTAGAGAAATACCACTTCAAGATATATGGTATTGTATGTGATGGGCTGCGAGGTTTGGCAAAATCTCGCATGCAGTATAAGGTACAGTATTGTCAGTTTCATCAGGTAAAAACGATATGCAGCTATCTCACTCAAAAGCCCAAGACCGAGGCGGGAAAGGAACTCCGCAAGATAGCTCTTTTGTTATGCCATACGGACAAAGAGTCTTTTGAGGGGATCCTCAATGAGTGGTATTCAAGATGGGGTGAATGGATCAAAGAGCGTAGCTACGATTCACAAGCAAAAAGGAACAGATATACTCACCGCAAAGTACGCGCTGCATATTTCTCACTAAAACGTGACATGCAGTATCTATGGACTTTCTACGATTATCATGGAACCAGCCTACCAAATACAAACAATGCATTGGAGGCTATAAATACTGATCTTAAAACGAAACTTAGAGTTCATAATGGTTTGAGCAAACGAAATAGAATGGTCGTTATAGATGAGTATTTTTGGCAGAAAGTGCAACTAAAGAAAAAGAATCCCAAATAGCCAAACTATACATATAATCGCGTAACTCGTCGCGGGTGGCTAAACGATAATAATGGTATCGTTTGGGTAGTTTATGCCATAACCGAAAATGGCGTAAATCAAGCGTGCTATGCTCTAAATATATCACGCCATTTGTCATCTTATTATGAAAACCCCAGAGGCTCGTAGCGGGTGGACAATGTGGATTATTCGAATGAAAAAGATAGAGATCGCCTATGCGAAAGTAGCTCTTTGGTGTTAATGTGCGTTTCTTCATATTGTATAGTTTTTGTACAATCAAAAAAAACGCACGAATCCTCGATACTCAACTGGAATATTCAAGAATCATAACATAATATTTCTACCGAGGACCGTGCGTATGGTCCCGGCTGTTTACGAAAAATATTATGTTATTCTTTCAATTCCAGTTGAGCCGAACAGCTCGTATCACAAAAGTACAAAATATATTTAAAATTGAGTTCATATACCCACAAAAAACTGTCGAAATAATCTCTCAACACTCTGTTTAGGTCTCATTTTTGACAATTAAGCCCGATTTTCTAATTTACGAAAAAAGCGACTCCCGAAAGAGTCGCCGAAAAAACATTATAAGCACAAAAGAATAGGCAGATGGCTCTGCTTTGTCGTAATATCCTTAATTAAATGCCATAGAAACCTTAACCGTTGAGGCGGTGATTATGTGCGAGGGTGAGATGATTAAGCCCGAGCATATCGAACTGCACGCTGCCACACGCCCTGCAACCGAGGCACAGACCCTCGAGGAGATGGAGCGACAGCTAATCGCCAACACCATTGAGCAGTGTGGCGGTAACCTCTCACAGGTGGCACAGCAGCTCGGCATCACACGCCAGACACTCTACAACAAGATTAAACGCTACGGATTGTGAAACTGATGCGCAACATACCTTACGGCAAAATTATCCTCTATGTCGTGGTCATCGTCCTCGCTGCCGCGTGGTCGGGATATGCGTGGGCAAAGGGCCATCATGCCTATCTGATAATCACGCTACCCGTAATTGCATTCTGCTTATTCTGCCTCTTCAAGCTCTACGGCGAGATTGTGCATCGTCTGATGTTTGTCTTTAATGCTGTGCAGAATAACGACTACTCGTTCCGCTTTGCCGAAGACCCTCGCCATACGAAATATGCCTTTGTAAACCAGTCGCTCAATCGCATAAAAGAGGTTTTAGATAACGCTAAACTGCAAATCAAGGAGCGAGAGCAATATTTCCAACTCATTATGGAGTGCGCCAATGTGGGTATTGTCGTGGTGATGGAGAATGGCACTGTTATGCAGACCAACTCCAAGCTACTCAACATCTTGGGCGTGGAGCGACTAAGCCACATAGACCAACTCCGTGTGCTGAGCGAGGAGCTGTGTGATGCACTGCACCGTATTGAGGCAAGTGAACAACTCTCCGCACGATTTACCACTGAGATTGGCGACCAAAATTTGGTTTTGAGTTGTTCGGCGATGGAGTTTGGTAGTAAGCACTTGAGGGTTATCTCGGTCGGTAATATCCACGAAGAGCTCGACCGCAAGGAGGTGGAGTCGTGGGAAAAGCTGACACGCATCCTCACGCACGAGATTATGAACTCGCTTGCTCCCGTAACATCTATTAGCCATACGCTGCTTGCACAGTCTGACGATGCTGCAACGGTGCGTCAAGGTTTGGAAACAATATACTCAACCTCTGACCGCCTGATGCGCTTTGTCGATTCGTTCCGTGCCGTTACACGTATCCCCGCACCGCAGAAAGCACCGTTCTACCTCTCGGAACTTGTCGAAGAGGCACTTTCACTTATCCCGCACGAGGGAGTTGCCACAGAGGTTAATATCGAGCCTGCGGACACAATGCTCTATGCCGACCGTGCGCTGATGTCGCAGGTGATGGTCAACCTGCTGAAAAACGCAGCGGAGGCACTTGCCACCTACGAGGGCGAGAGAATGATAACCATTCGCTCAATGATTGATGCCGAGGAGCGCATCCAGATTGAAATTACCAACAACGGCTCGGCAATCCCTGCCGAAGTCGCAGAAAATATTTTCACACCATTCTTCACCACCAAGACTGATGGCTCGGGCATCGGGTTGGCTGTTTCGCGCCAAATAGTGCGCCTACATGGCGGCTCCTTGCGCCTAAAACACAACGACGAGGGTAGAGTGACCTTTGCTTTTGTGATTGAGTAGTTCAAATACTATTTTATATCTGTAGTCGAGGGAAATTCTATGCCGTGGTTTGTGATGCGCAGGCTGGGGGTTGAACCATAGTGGTCGCCAATGCCATATATTGTGCCGTAGCCTTCGGGTAGAGGTTCGTTTGCGTATCTGCAAGTCGAGGGCATATAGAGCCTCAAACTGTCGCCCTGCCGGTTTACTACAATATGGCTGGTGTTTATGCGATTACCCAAAGAGTCGATATCGACCCATACCTTAACCCCATCGGCTTTAGGAAATCTTACATCTTTAAGAGTGACCAATCTGTCTGCCCACTTGATATCCAATTCGCTGATGCTTAGCTCTTTCGGCTCAAGAGAGATGTTTTTGTCTATGGCTGAAATGTGCAGCTCCTGCTCTTGGCTGCTTAGCCTACCTACGATATATTCGTCGGATTCTGTGCCAAGAACTATTTTGCCACCCAAGTTGCCCAACATCAGTCCCTCACAAAAAATACTCAGACTCTCGCCGTATCTGTATTTTTGGTGAAGATGCCATCCCTCGATTGAGATTTCAATGCCGGCAGTAGGGTCCTCTATTACAATCGATTGCGAATATTCGCCGTAGAGGTCGTTGGCAGTCACCTTGCCCTCGATTCTTATCCCTTGGCGTATGACCACCTGCCTGTCTCGACACAAACTCTTCAGATGGGCTATCGACACCACTCCGCCTTGTTTCAGCTCGTTGTAGTTGTCGGTGTTGCTGCATGCAGAGCCAAAACTCAGAGCCAAAAGCAGCCAAACCATATATCTAAGTCGGGTCATAGGACATTAGCTTTCTGAAGTGAAGTAAGTAGTGCAAATATAGTGATTTTGGAGAAAATCAGAAAAATTTTATCATTGTAAATGATAAGCAGCTACGACTACTAAAGTTTTAGTAGAAAAGTTTGTTTATCTAAATTTTTAGTAGTAAGTTTGCATCAGCTAAATGTTAAAAACTAATAGAACACTTAAATATCGTGATGAACAACAAACAAAATATTCAAGAGCTGACAAAGGGCGAAGAGGAGGTTATGCAGATTTTGTGGGAGATAGGTTCGGGCAGTATAAACGATATTATTGCGCGTATGAAGGAGCCTAAACCTAAATATACCACAGTCGCTACATTTGTGAAGATACTCGAGAACAAAGAGTTCGTGGAGCATAAGTCTCAAGGTAAGGGTTTTATCTATTCGCCCAAGGTTGAGAGGGATGCTTATGCCGGACGTCACCTCAGTTCGATACTCTCGACCTACTTCTCGGGTTCGCTCTCGCAGTTGGTCAACTTTTTTACACAGCGCGAGCAGATATCCTCGTCGGAGATGGACCAGATACTCGAAATTATGCAACGTTCGAAAAAGCAACAGTAGTGAACATCCCTGAAGTAAAAACCAAATTATGACTGATATGCTCTATTTAGCACTCGAAATATTGGCAGTAAGTGCGCTGCTTGTGATTGCCTATCGCACACTCTTGGAGCGTAGAACGGGCTTTGGTTGGTGCCGATTGTTCCTTATAATGCTTCCAGCCCTATCTGTCGCAATTCCTCTTATGGAGATTCCTCTGTGGAGCGCGCGCAATGTAGAGAAGGGTGCTACAATTAGCTTGGGAGAGTTTGGGGGTGAAATATCGATAGCTGAAGAGGAGGTTGCAAGACCAATTATCACTATCGAAGAGTTTGTGTGGGGATTATATCTCTTGGGTGTGGTTTCGCTCCTTGCTCTGATGCTCTATCAGTGGGTTAAGATTCTCAGGCTCAGACGCGATGGTGAGCTTAGAAGAGAGGGAGGTTTGACGATTGTAACCACTCGCCAACACATAGCATCGTTCTCGTTCTTCGGTACGATATATCTGCCCGGAGATATTTCGAGGGATGATGTGAGAGTTATCCTTCTTCATGAGCAGAGCCACATTCGCCACAATCACTCGCGCGAGCGACTTATTATGGAACTTCAGAAGGCTTTACTATGGTGGAATCCCTTTGTGTGGATTGCCGCACGCCTACTAACCGAGGTCGAGGAGTTCGAGGCAGACAGAGATGTGCTTCAAGGAGGAGAGGATAAGAAAAACTATATAGAAACAATATTTAAGCAGCTCTTCGGTTATAGTCCGGAAATAGCCAACGGTCTGCGCGATTCATTAACCAAAAAACGATTTATTATGATGACAACAGATCAAAAGAGTCGCTTGGCGCGACTCCGTTTAGTGGCAATACTGCCAATTGTACTACTCCTGATTACACTCTTTGGTACGACAGCTCGCTCCTCGGAGCAACCTTCGGCACTCGAAATCGCGGTTGACGGTGGAGAAAACAAACTAATATATGTGGTCAACGGCAAGGTTGTCGAGAGCATAGATGACATCGACACAGAGCTGATAGTAAGTATGATTCTTCATAAGTCGGTTTCAGGTCAACTGCTTTCGTTGCTCGAGGCTGCGGGCTACTCTGCCGATGATGTGTCGGTTAGCGGGTGTGTCGAAATCAATCTGGTTGATGCCGATAAACTTGTTCCTATCGGTACTGCGGCAACCTATCAAGGAGTGGTTGTTGATATGCAGAATAAACCTATCTCAGGTGCTGTAATCAGAGTATCGAAAGATAAGGGTGTGATTACCGATGCCGATGGTAAATTCTCCATAGAGGCTGTGAGTGGTACTGTCGCAACGTGCGAGATGGTAGGCTGCAAAAGCCAGCAAGTAAATCTGGGTCGGAATCCTTATGTTACTGTCCCGATGCAATCCGAACAGACCTCTCATAATGTGATTCGTATTGATAAGGCAGATGCAGGCAGTCAGGGCAAGGATGATAACTCCTTTATCAAGGTTGACCAGATGCCTACGTTCCAAGGTGGTGACCTTAATAAGTTCCGCACATGGGCTATGATGCAACTCAGATACCCCGAGGAGGCTAAGCAAAAGGGCATCTCTGGTGATGTGATTGTGAAGTTTGTCATCGATACCGATGGCTCGGTGAGGGCAGAGGATGTGGTTGTCCTCAAGTCGGCTGACAAACTCCTCTCTGATGAGGCTGCAAGAGTGATTAAACTCTCGCCTAAGTGGGAACCCGGCATTCAGAAAGGCGAGGCTGTCAGGGTGCAATACATAATACCTCTGACCTTCTCACTCGGCGAGACGAGGGGTGAAGCTCCTAAGGGGGATATTGATAATGTGGTAGTGAGTTCCTTCTAACCATCTACTCAACGCATAGTTTAATATATGGACCTGTCTAACAAGGTGATTTCTGCGTTATGCTCGCCCTCAAAATGCTCATTTACTACAAGTAAACTCCGCTTTTTCGGGCTTCGCAAGCCTTAAAATCCCTCTTGCTATACAGCTTCTGACAAAATGGACCTGTCTAATAAGTTTTTTAGGCAGGTCCATTTGTCTATTAGTTAAAGGGGTAGGGTGCAGGGTCAAACTCGCCCTCGCCAATCTTGTGATATACCACCTCGGGCTGAGCCATCTTCTGTGAGTAGAAATGTTCGGCTGCCACTTCAAATTGTTCCATTCCATAACTCAGGTTGCTCTTCACACCTCCCGAACCCGAAGGGTCGAAGCCAAACCACATACACCATCCATAGCCACTCTCCTTGATTGCTGTGGCGTAGTCTGAGGTCAGGCGGTAGCCATAGTTCATCTCGAGCGAGATACCGCAGCAGTTCTCTAAACCGAGGTCGCCATAGGGTTGTGAACTGCTGCCATAGTCGGGGATAAGTATATCGATAAATTCGCTTTGGGTGTGAGTTCTGCCATCGGCAACAATAGAGGGCAGATTGTAGAGTGCGCCATATTCGTAGATTGCTACATCGGTAGGCCAATAGCACTTCTCTGCCATAGCACTTTTAAGTTCGTAGGCTAGTTTCGCTCCGGCGTATGCCGAGCGATTTGTGAACCACTTATTACTTGTGTCGGGAGCTTTCGAGTATTCATCATCAAGGGCAACGCCATCGAGTCTGTATTTTCGGCACGCCTCGGCAACCTCCTCAGCCCACATCTCTGCACCCCAGCCTGAGAGTTGTGCCAGACCGGCTACATCGTGGTTGCCCAACAGCCCGAGATAGACCTTTATTCCCTTTTCGCGCAGAGGTTGCAGATAACTCTCACTACCATCGAGCAGTGCCTGTACATTGGGATTGTTGCTCAGATAGACTTTGTCGTTTTGAGCATCGTAGTTGATGTTGGCAGCAAACAACACCACAGCATCAAAGAACTGTGAGCCATCTTCGAGCCTATACTCGAGAGCATTGAGCGGATTACAGTTGTTTACCTCGAAAAAGAGTATTTGGCGAATTGTGCGATTGCTTTCGCGGCGTAGGATAATATCTGCCGTAAGAGTGCTGCCATCCGTTGGCGTGATGCCGTTATGAAGTGTAGCATTGACTCTTACGCGATAACTTTCGTTCGGCTCCAAAGCCTTTGCCTCTATACCAATTGTCACCTCAGGCGATTCGCTCTCGCCAGCAGCAATGGTTAACTCGTTGGCTGATAGTGTTATAGCCTCGTGGGGAATGGGCTTATACAGTTTGTCCATATTCCCGCTTTTTGTTGTCTGGTCGTCAAGGCTCAGCGTGGCTTTAATCTCCTCATCTGCCACTCCGTCGAGGCTGAGTTTGAACCCTGTTTCGGCATCAGAGTTTGTTATTATTATCTCGCCACTATGTGTTGTGTCGAGGCTAAGGTCGTAGTGTATAGCTCTGATGTTCTCATCATCGCTACACCCGATAAGCGTTATAGCGACCAGAATCATTAGTCGGCTAAGTGAAAATCTACCATTCATAGTTGTTGGATTAAGGGTTGTTTGCTCTACAAATTTAGGGAGGTTCTATAAATTAATCCATTGTTAATCAGTGTATTATTTTGTATATT
>CAZFQU010000065.1:0-10113 GCA_964521245.1 uncultured Alistipes sp.
GATTGTAATCAAATAAAATGAGAAACATCTAAACACATGGTTTTACTGGTGACCCTGTATATAGATGAATTTGTTTTCAGATACAATACTCGAAAACTAAATGAACAGGATAGATTCAATATATTATTATCAAATATAACTAATCGACTTAAATACAATGAGTTGATAGGTTCTTTGATATAGTAGATTACCTTAAAAAGGGAAAGGGTGCCTCAACACCCTCAAAGTTAATGGTCACTTTTCTTGGATTTCCGTTTTCTCCAATGAGGACCCACTTGATAGCCTTTAATATAAATCATATCGTTTAGAAAACCTTGAAGATAATCATATAGCGACATCTTTATATTCGACTTCAAGTAGTTGGTCAGATTCCCCCATAACCACCTCTTTCTACTACAATTTTCCATTTTTATAATGTTTATTTGCAGTAGTGCAAAGGTGACAAAAAAGTCCCAGAGAACTAATCTTTGGGGCTTTACTATATCAAAACTATTATTTTTACTGTAAAGTAATATATAATTACCAAATTTTAATTTGCTGTTTTTTTGGGGGGGGTGTCCGATGAAAAGGCGGGTACCCCCCCCATTTTGTTTGAATACCAATCACTTGGCGAAAGATAATTTTATGAAAAAATACGTGAAAAATTTGTGGATTGAATCAGATTTATTATATTTGTAGGCAGATTATTAGCCCCAAAATCCAAATTTTCACCCCTCTGAGGGTCACTATTGTCGGCTGCATAGCGTATTGTCGCAATGGCTAACTTGTTGATTGATAGCGTGTTGCGTTGTATGTGAAATTATGGCAAATTAGTTGCACGGAGCTTTGGGCTTCGGCTGAAAAAGAGTGTCTAACGGAGGCTTGAAGGGGTTGGCGAAGAGCCTATTTGGGCTTGATAATCAGACGTTTGAATACGGAAAAGACAATAACAAACCTAATAAAAACAAGTGCTATGAGAAAATTATTTATGTTCGCTGTTGCGGCATTTGTGATGCTTGCGACATCGTGTGCGAAGGATGATGTATCCGACCCACAGGTGGGTGGCGATCAGCTGGTTTCGTTCAGCGTATCGACTCCCGAGTTGGCGACTCGTGCCATCAGCGATGGCGAGACTGCCAAGAATCTGACCGTTACGGTCTATGAGAAGGATGCCAATGGTCAGTACGACCTGCTCGAGGATTTGACTCAGACCGCAACTTTTGTTGACCTTAAGGCTAAGGTTAATTTCCGTTTGGTGAATGGTAAGACCTACTGCTTCGCTTTCTGGGCTCAGGCTGAGGGCGCACCCTACACTTTCGACCCCGAAAGTGCTACCGTTAAGGTTGACTACACGGGTGATGCTAACGACGAGAAGCGTGATGCATTCTTTACCTCGCGTCACAACCTTACCATCAATGGTGCTATCTCGGAGAATATCACTCTGAAGCGTCCCTTCGCACAGCTCAACGTGGCTACCGCCGATTGGGCTGAGGCTTTGAAGTCGGAAATCGAGGTGACCGAGACCGACCTTGCGGTTAAGGAGAATATCTATACCACTCTTAACCTTCTGAGCGGTGAGGTGTCTGACGAGATTACCACTCCCATCTATCTCGACCTTAGCACTATTCCCGCAGGTGCTGATGTGAATGCTGAGGCTGTCGAGAAACTCAAGGGCCATGAGACCTATCGTTGGTTGTCGATGAACTATCTGCTTGTAAACGAGAAGGAACTTACTCAGGTTGAGATGCTCACCAATGATTCGGATGTGGCTCTCAAGTCGTGGTCGAACGTGCCTCTTCAGCGCAACTATCGCACCAACATCTTGGGTAACATTCTCACCTCGAATGTTGACTTCAACGTTGTAATCAACCCCATTTACGAGACTCCCGACTACAACCTCAACGTGTGGGACGGTTCGTCGATTTCGCAGCCTGCTTATGACGATGCAACTAGAACCTATACCGTTATGACAGCTGCCGAGCTGGCTTGGATTGCAGCAGCTGCTGATGGTGAGTTGGAGACTCGCGCTGCGACTATCCCCTCGACAAACTTCAAGAACGTAACCATCCTCTTGGGTGATAACATCTATCTTGGTGGTCATCCTTGGGCATGGAACAAACTTTGGTATCCCGAGGGCAAGCCCACTTTCGATGGCGCAGGCTATACTGTCTATGGTCTGACTGCTCCTCTGATTGCAAGTGCGACTGTTAATGTTAAGAACCTTGTGGTTGATGGTGCCGATATCTATACCACCAAGAGTTTTGCTTCGGCTGTTGTAGGTAATCTCTATGGTGACATCAACAACGTGGTGGTAAAGAACACTACCATTACTGCCGACACCGCTACTAAGATTATCCGTTGTGGTGGTATCGTGGGTATTCACAACTCGGGTAATGCTGCCAATTGTCGTGTTGAGAATGTTACCATTGCTGGTGTATATCACAATGCCGGTGGTATTTCGGGTACTGTAAATGAGACTAACAATCGTACCTACACCAATTGCGTGGCTATTGATTGTAACATCTCGATTCGTTGCACCGAGGGTGTAGGTGCAACCTATGTTGGTGCTATTTCGGGTAATGCCAATGGCGTGGCTCTGACCCTTGAGGCTTGCTATTCAGAGGGTACCACTCCCGAGGTATTGGTAGGCGGTGGCAACGTGACTGCAAAGGTTGCCGAACTTAACGGTACTTACTATGCAACTATCAATGAGGCTGCGGCAGCAGCAGTCGATGGCGACACGATTAACCTTGCGGCAGGTGAGCATGAGTTGGCAGAGCTTAAGGGCAAGGATGTGCGTTTTGTGGGTACCAACGAGGCTTCGGTTCTCAAGATGACTGGTGGCATTGCTCACAACAACACCAATTTCGAGGGTGCTTCGTTGAGCTTCGAGAACCTTACCATTGAGGGTGCAACCTATGATGGCAAGCACAATGGTTATGTTCAGTCGGCAAGGGAGTACTACAAGAATTGTACTTTCAAGAACTACTATATGTTCGCAGGTGACGAGGTTGTGGTTGATGATTGTAACTTTGTTTGCGAGGTTAGTCAGTACTTCTGGACCGGTTCGGCAGAGGTTGTTACTTTTAATCGTTGTAAGTTCAATACCTATGACCGCGCAATTAAGGTTTGCAGTGTGGGTAACAATATGACTGCTGCTCGTGTTGTGAACATCAATGAGTGTGAGTTTCGTGCAACTACCTTGAAAAAGGCTGTTCTCGAGATAGATTCGGTAGCTTCGCCTTATGAGGTGAATGTTGACAACTCGACCAAGAACGATATGTTCGATGGTTGGTTCAATTGCGAGGGTGCAAATGCTATCGTTGTGAATGTTGATGGGGCAATAAGGCATATCCCGTAGCAGAGGTTAACGGTGTCTCTTATGGAACCATAGCAGAGGCTATCACCGCTGAGGGTAGTGGTGCTACCATCACCTTGGTAAAGGGTACTCATATTGTTCCCGATGAGGCTAAGGGTAAGACCCTCACCTTCGTTGGTACAGGTGCGCCCGAGGATACCGTAATCGCTACTCAGGATGATGGAAGTTATGAGGGTTGCGACTACTCGCTCGACGGCTCGACAGTAACTTTTGAGAATATCAGCATCAATACCGATTCTCACACCTATACAGGTTATGCTCGTTGCAACGGCACCTATAAGAATTGCATCATCAACGGTACCTATACTCTCTACGGTAATAGCGTATTCGAGGATTGTACTCTCAACGTTTCGGGTGATGTTTACAACATCTGGACTTGGGGCGCTCCTACTGCAACTTTCACTCGTTGTACATTCAACTCGGACGGTAAGGCGATGTTGCTCTATGGTACTGAGAATACCAAATTGACAATGAACGACTGTACTTTCAACGATAATGGCGGTCTGCCCGATTTGAAGGCTGCTATCGAGATCGGTAACGACTATGAGTCTTATGAGCTTATCGTAAACAACGCTACCGTTAACGGCTATGAGATTAACGACAAGGGTATCAATACCGGCACTACTCTCTGGGCTAACAAGAACTCGATGGGTCAGGACAAGCTTAATGTCGTTGTTGATGGTGTAGATGTTTATTAAACATTACCGTATTATTTTTGAGGACCTGCCTAAGTTTATTGGGTAGGTCCTCTTTTTGTCAGAAGTTGTATAACAAGAGGGGTTTTAAGGCTTGCGAAGCCCGAAAAAGCGGAGTTTACTGAGCGTAAATGAGCATTTCGAGGGCGAGCGTAACGCAGAAATCACCTTGTTAGACAGCTTCTTTTTATTATCTGTGAGTCGTTCTCTTTAGGGCCATATTATTAAATCGAGCTTAAACCTATCGACTAAAATTTTGAATTTTGAATTAAAGTAGCTACCTTTGGTATCGAAACCCAAAACAAACGATTATGGCAATCTTTCAAGTCGAAGGCGGTCATCGCCTTTCCGGTGAAATAACTCCGCAGGGAGCAAAGAATGAAGCCCTGCAAATTTTGTGTGCTACGTTGCTTACTCCCGAAAAGGTTGTGGTCAACAATGTGCCTCAGATTCTCGATGTGTTGCAACTTATCGAGATGTTGAAGGCTATGGGCGTGGTTGTCGAGAAACTCTCGGAGGATAGCTACTCGTTCTGCGCTAAGGATATAAATTTGGACTATCTGCAGTCGGAGGATTATCGTCGCAGAGGTGCGCGTCTGCGTGGCTCGGTTATGATGCTCGGTCCGATGCTTGCACGATTCGGTGTGGCTTATATTCCTAAGCCGGGTGGCGATAAAATTGGTCGCAGACGTCTTGACACCCACTTCCTTGGCTTCCAGAAGCTTGGTGCAAACATCGATTTTGCCAATGGAAAGATTGATGCCAAGGAGCTTAAGGGGTGCTATATGCTTCTTGACGAGGCGTCGGTTACGGGTACGGCTAATATCGTGATGGCTGCGGTGCTTGCCAAGGGTACTACGACCATCTATAATGCTGCGTGCGAACCCTATCTTCAGCAGCTTTGCAAGATGCTCAACCGTATGGGTGCCAAGATTTCGGGTATCGCATCAAACCTTCTGACAATCGAGGGTGTAGATTCGCTCGGCGGTACGGAGCATACGATGCTTCCCGATATGATTGAGGTGGGTAGCTTTATCGGTATGGCGGCAATGAATCGCTCGGAACTGACAATCAAGAACGTGTCGTTCGAGAATCTGGGTATCATCCCTGCTCAGTTTGCCCGTATGGGTATTCAATTCGAGCAGAGAGGTGACGACCTCTATATCCCTCAGCAGGACCATTACAGTATCGATACCTTTATGGATGGCTCGATTATGACCATTGCCGATGCTCCGTGGCCCGGACTCACCCCCGACCTGTTGTCGATATTCCTTGTGGTGGCAACTCAAGCTAAGGGAGCTGTGCTTATCCACCAGAAGATGTTCGAGAGCCGTCTCTTCTTTGTCGATAAACTGATTGATATGGGTGCGCAGATTATTCTTTGCGACCCGCATCGTGCTACGGTCATAGGTCACGACCATCGTATTCGTCTGCGTGCTACGCGTATGTCCTCGCCCGATATTCGTGCGGGAGTGGCTCTGCTGATTGCAGCTATGAGTGCCGAGGGAGTATCGACCATTCAGAATGTTGACCAGATAGACCGCGGTTATCGCGATATCGACCGCCGATTGAATGCTTTGGGCGCGCGAATTACACGCCTCGACGAGTAGCGGGTGTGCTAAAACAGAGATGATTTGGGATGGCCGTAATGTGCGCCCTTTATAGAAAATTGTAAAATATCAGAAAAATAGCTGTAAAACTTAACGTAACTATATGTTTCTTGAAAATTCAACAAAGAAGGGCTGGATTGAGGTAATCTGTGGCTCGATGTTCTCGGGTAAGACCGAGGAACTTATTCGCCGTATGAAGCGAGCTAAGTTTGCCAACCAGCGTGTAGAGATATTCAAACCCAGAATCGATGTGCGCTACTCCGAGGAGGAGGTCGTCTCGCACGACTCGAATGCCATACGCTCGACGCCCGTCGATTCGGCGCAGGCTATACTTCTCATGTCGTCGGATGTCGATGTGGTGGGTATCGATGAGGCGCAGTTCTTCGACGAGGCACTCGTTGATGTGTGTCGCCAACTTGCTGACAATGGCGTGAGAGTTATTCTTGCGGGCTTGGATATGGACTATATGGGTAAGCCCTTTGGACCTATGCCTGCGCTGATGGCAACGGCGGAGTATGTTACGAAGGTTCACGCCATCTGCGTAAGGTGTGGTAACTTGGCTCACCACTCCCATCGTCTAATTGCTGACGATAAGCAGGTGGTTTTGGGTGCGCATGACTCCTATCAGCCTATCTGTCGCCACTGCTTTGCCGAGGCTATGAAAGAGAAGACAAGAGGGTAGTGGGGCAATAGCCTTCCTAAAGTAATTCGGGGTGTATCCTTGCCGAAGGATACACCCCGAATTTGTTTTGGTGCTTATATACAAAATTACACTTTAGGGAACAATGTTCGCTTCGGGCTGCTGCCAATTCACGGCGTTACGCCGTGGTTTTAGTTGCTGACCCACCCCCTAAATCCCCCGCCTCGGGCAGGGGACTTGGTCAGCCTAACGGCTGAAAAAGCGGTAATTTTACACCGAGTGTAAAATTGTATATAATTACCTTTGTTTTCTACCCGAAAGTTTTACTTGTTGAAAAACTTATACTGAAAGAGTATCAGATATGCCACTGCTACACAGATATAGGCATCGGCAAGGTTGAAAATCGCACCGAAGAAATAGTTGCGACTATCGACCAAAAAACTCAGCCACGAGGGGCAACTGTTCCACTGGAAGAGTGGGAAGTAGAACATATCGACCACCTTACCCATCATAAATGGGGCATAGCTGCCACCAAATTCAGCAACGCTGTGCAGTGTGCTTTCCGAGAAGATGAGTCCGTAGAATGCGCTATCGATAATGTTGCCTATGGCTCCGGCAAGAATCATCGCCATACCTACGATAGCTCCCGATGGGGCTTTGGTGCGAATAAGATGGTTTATATACCAAAACATAAATCCACACAGACCTATGCGGAAGAGGCTTAGCGCAATTTTGCCCCAATCAAATCCTCCGTTGCTGGCTATCTGCATACCGAATGCAGCACCGTTATTTTCGATAAATCGCAACTGAAACCAGTTGGCAAAGACCACTATCGATTCGTCGAGGGCAAGATGTGTTTTAATCCATATCTTGAGAGCTTGGTCGGCAATAAGTAGCAGTAGCAGTATGAGCGAAATTTTCTTCCAATTCATTGTCTGTAATTTTTATAATTGCTCGACAAAGGTAGTGAAATTTCTCTTTTTTTGACTTTGTTTAATAAATTTATAGCGATGATTGTTGCTTATTCGCAAAAAAAAGGTATCTTTGACCCATAGTTTTTTAATGTTTAGCAAAATTTTAATTGTTTAGTAAACCATAAATTATGAAACGTTCCTTATTACTCTTCGCGCTTGTAGCTCTCTTTGCAGCGTGTACGAAGGATTTTGAGCCTGCACAACTCTCTCCTGAGCAGCAGGCAGCTTATTCCAAAATTGTTAACTACTCCGAGAGTGGTGTCAACCCCGGTATCGTTGTGGTTAAGGTTACTGACGAGGCTGCAGATATGATAGCAGCTAATGCTACCCGCTCGGGCGGCACACGTTCGGGAATTGCTACCATGGACGAGCGTCTTGATGAGGTTCAGGCTGTGAAGTTCTTGCAGGTATTCCCTCCCGATCCCCTCTTTGCTGAGCGTGAGCGCGAGTTCGGTCTGCACCGTTGGTTCTATGCTGTGGTCGATAATGATGCCGACCTGCTCAGCGTAGCACGTGTATTGAGTATGGACGAGAATATCGTTTCGGTAGGCTTCGACCAGCGTATCGAGATGATTGAGGGCTATAAGGCTCCCGTTAGCTTTGCCGACTTTGCCGATGCAACCCGTGCAACTCGTACTTCTGAGGCTCCCGTTAACGATCCTATGCTCTCGCGCCAGTGGGGTCTTTGCAACACTGGAGACAATGGTCCTGCGCTGATTGTTCCCGGTGCCGATGTCAACGCTTTCGAGGCTTGGAAACTCTATGATGGTAGCCCCGTTGGTCAGGATATCGTTGTGGCTGTTATCGATGAGCCCGTACAGTATTCGCACCCCGACCTTCAGGCAAATATGTGGGTTAACCCCAATCAGAGCGAGGTTGCTGCCGGTCTTACTCACGGTGCAAACTTTGTTTATACAGGTGAGGATTATGATGGAGCAAATGCGAAGCCTATCGAGTGGGGTCTTTCGCGTACCTATACCTCTGCAACTCAGTATTATGAGGACTATTGCGGTGACCACGGTACCCACGTTGCAGGTATCGTAGCTGCTGTTAATAACAACAATCTTGGTGTGGCAAGTATCGCCGGTGGCGGTGCTGTGAAACTTATGTCGTGCCAGTGGTCTAAGCCTGTTCTCAATCGTGCTGATCCCTCCACTTCGGCATTGGCTACCTCGCGTGCTATGCGCTGGGCTGCAAACCGTGGTGCTACTATCTCGCAGAACAGCTGGGGCTTCCAGAGTCCTATGACTGCCGCTGCCTTCAGCCGTGAGGTTATTCGTGAGGCTATCGACTACTTTATTCAGTATGGTGGCGCTAACTCGCCTCTGGACGGCGGTCTTGTTATCTTTGCTGCAGGTAATGATGGCGACGAGAATAAGGGTAAGGAGACTCTCTATCCCGCTGCTTATCCCCGCGTAATATCGGTGTCGTCTATGGGTCCCGACTTCAAGCCCTCTTACTTCAGCGACTTTGGTAGCTGGACCGATATCGTAGCTCCCGGTGGTGACTTCTACTGTTCGACAATCTCTGATGGCTCCTATAACTATAACGGTGGTATCTACTCTACGGTTCTTGATCCCGAGACCTCGGGTGCTTTCAATATCAAGCAGGATCGTGATACCGGTTACGACTATATGCAGGGTACATCTATGGCTTGTCCCCACGTGTCGGGTGTGGCAGCTTTGGGTCTTGCATACGCAGCTAAGCTTGGCAAGAAGTTCACCGTTGATGAGTATAAGGCACTCATTTTGGCAAGTACTCACTCTATCGAGCCTTATTTGGTGGGCGAGCGCGTAACACCTAAGCTCACTATCGATTGTACCACCTATCAGGGCTTGATGGGCGCAGGTTATATCGATGCACTTCTGCTCCTTGCAGGTATAGATAATACACCTGCCGTAACCCTTTCGGCTGATGGCAATGCGTCGAAGGTTAATTTCGGTGTGGCATTCGGTGGCGCAACTTTGGGTTCTTGCTCCGTTACCGTTGATGATTCGGCAAAGAGCCGTCTTGGTCTTAGCGGCTACGCTTCGACTGCTCCTCAGGGTCTGTGGACCGTTAAGAGCACCAAGGTAGGCTCGGCAGTTGTTACTGTTACTGCCAACATCGGTGGCAGCGACGTGTCGCGTAAGGTAATTCTTATCTCGCGTCCGGCTGTTGCTGAGAATGGCGGATGGTTATAATCCTCTTATTTCCGATTTTATAGGGCATATTTGTCCTTGCACTTGATTGGCTCCGTCGGGCTGTACCTCAAAGTACTATCCCTCGGAGCCAATCTTCGTTTAAGAGCAAATCTGCTCCTCTAAAGTCCAAAAATATTTTTCACTATGCACAGAATATCCTCGCCTAAAATTCTCGCTTCGGGAGGTTGTGATTAGCGAATTTGTCGATTACATAACATCCAATCTCCTTAATCTCCCCTCAAAAAGATTGTAACCCGCAGAGCCGTGATTTGAAAAAATAAGAATTTAAGAACGGCGAAAGTAAAAAATCTGAGGCTACCGCTGTGGCTTCGATTTGCAAATTCTCGGGTTATTAACAATTTGTCCAGCTTGGCGACATGGTTTGCTACTGCAAATATTCTTAGATGAGGCAGTGTACGGCAGAAAATCCCGCTACCTATTTAGACGTATTCTTTATTTTAGCTAAAAAGCCCCCTTATATATTATATAACATAGGTATAGGGGTAAAAAATGCCTTTTTTGAGCATATTTTGTAATTTTTTTGAAAAAAAGATTCAAAAATATTTGGAGG
The DNA here is from genome assembly GCA_964521245.1 of uncultured Alistipes sp. GTDB lineage: Bacteria > Bacteroidota > Bacteroidia > Bacteroidales > Rikenellaceae > Alistipes. The sequence continues at coordinate 10,032 of CAZFQU010000065.1, forward strand.
TAAAGAAAAAGTCGCTACCTTTGCACCCGCAATCAGAAAACAACACCTCACTACTAAACGAGGGGTCACGATAAAAGGATGC
>CAZFQU010000066.1:0-9811 GCA_964521245.1 uncultured Alistipes sp.
TGCTCGACAAGCATATCGGTATCGAATGCTTGCGGATGGTCATAATTGAGCTTGGTACGCTCTTCGTAGCTTAGCTCGGGGTGAGCCTTATAGTAGTAGTCGTGACAGAGAGTCACCACATCGCTATCCTTAAACGCCTCTTGCAGACGCTTGACCAAAGTCGATTTTCCGGAACCGGTGCCACCGGCAACACCTATAACTGTAACATTCATATTTTCAATCCGTTTTGACTCGTTAGCTAATCTATAACTTTATGTATTATTAAGTTATAACAACAAATGAGGGGCAATACCCGAATCGGCAAGCCCCTCAGCAGTGTTTTAAGCATCTACATTCGCATAGACCGCGTTCTTTTCGATAAACTCTCTACGTGGCGGAACCTCATCGCCCATAAGCATCGAGAATATTCTATCAGCCTCTGCCGCATTTTCGATAGTCACCTGATGCAGGATTCGTCTGCTCGGATCCATTGTCGTATCCCACAACTGCTCGGCATTCATCTCACCAAGACCTTTGTATCGCTGAATCGACAGACCCTTCTGACCAAACTCCTCGCAAATCTCGTCACGCTCCTTTTCGGTCCAGCAGTAACGCTCCTGCTTACCCTTCTTAACGAGGTAGAGGGGCGGGGTAGCGATATAGATATGACCATTCTCGATAAGCTCCTTCATCTTGCGGAAGAAGAAAGTCAACATCAGCGTAGTGATGTGGGCACCATCGACGTCGGCATCGGTCATAATAATAATCTTGTCGTAGCGTAATTTCTCGAGATTCAAAGCCTTAGAGTCCTCCTCAGTACCAATCGACACACCAAGAGCGGTAAACATATTCTTAATCTCCTCATTGTCCCACATACGATGCTCCTGAGCCTTCTCGATGTTGAGAATCTTACCGCGAAGAGGCATAATCGCTTGGAACTTACTGTCGCGTCCCTGCTTTGCCGAACCACCTGCCGAGTCACCCTCGACGAAGAAAATCTCGGCAATCGAGCGGTCACGGCTCGAACAGTCTGCAAGCTTACCGGGCAGCCCCACACCCGAGAGGGGAGTCTTTCGCTGTACAGCCTCACGCGCCTTGCGTGCTGCGTGACGAGCCTGCGCTGCAAGCACAACCTTCGACACAATAGCCTTGGCATCTTTGGGATTCTCCTCAAGATAGTTGGCAAGGGCTGCTGCCATAGCCTGATCTACAGCTGCTGCCACCTCGTCGTTACCGAGCTTGGTCTTGGTCTGACCCTCGAACTGAGGCTCGGCAACCTTAACCGAAATAACGGCAGTCAGACCCTCACGGAAGTCGTCACCCGAAATCTCGAACTTAACCTTCTGCAAAAGTCCCGACTCGTCGGCATACTTCTTCAGCGTACGTGTGAGCGCACGACGGAAACCCGTAAGATGAGTACCGCCTTCGATGGTGTTGATATTATTTACATAGGAGTGAACATTCTCCGAGTAGGAGTTGTTGTACTGCATAGCCACCTCCACAGGAACACCATTCTTCTCGGTGTCGAGATAGATAATCGACTCGGTGATAGGCTCACCACGAGTAGCATCAAGATACTTGACAAACTCCTTGAGACCATCCTGCGAGTAGTAGTGTTCGCTGATGAACTCACCATTCTCGTCGGTGTTTCTGCGGTCGGTCAGCGTAAGGTGAATACCCTTGTTCAGGAATGCCAACTCTCTGAGTCGCTTCGAGAGAATCTCATACTTGTACTCTGTGGTGAGAGTAAAAATCTCACTGTCGGGCTTAAAGGTGATGGTCGTACCACGATCCTCGCAATCGCCCAAAATCTCAACCTTCGAGGTAGGCACACCCTTCGAATAGGTCTGCTTATAAATCTTACCTCCGCGGTGAATCTCGGCAACGAGCAGGGTAGAGAGCGCATTCACACACGACACACCCACACCGTGCAGACCTCCCGAAACCTTGTAGCTGCCCTTGTCGAACTTACCTCCGGCGTGAAGCACCGTAAGCACAACCTCGAGAGCCGACTTACCCTCCTTTTCGTGGAAGTCGGTAGGGATACCACGACCATTATCCTTGACAGTTATCGAGTTGTCCTCGTTTATCGTAACAAAAATATCGGAACAGTGACCCGCCAAAGCCTCGTCGATAGAGTTATCGACCACCTCATACACAAGGTGATGCAGACCCTTCTCGCCGATATCACCAATATACATCGCGGGGCGTTTACGCACCGCCTCAAGTCCCTCGAGGACCTGAATATTTGACGCGGAATACTCCTCTTCCTGTCGTTTTACGTTTTCTAATTCTGTGCTCATATTCTTGACTTAGAAATATCGTACAAATATACAAATTTTCAGCGAAACCTGCAACTCCTAAATCAAAGATTTAGGGTGTGTAGAGTCAAAAAATCTACACACCCCAAACTATCGACACAGAGCGACTACATCGACTCGAACAATTGCTCGATATCAACCTCCTGCAAATGCCCCTTAGAGAAGAGCAACGTACGCGCGGGATACTCCTCGATAAGAGCAGTATTGTGGGTTGACATCACCACCGCACATCCCGACTCGACTATGCCTCTGAAAATTTCGATTATGCCATCAGCCGTCACGGGGTCGAGATTTCCCGTAGGCTCGTCGGCAAGTATCAGCTTTGGGCGATTGAGCAAAGCACGCGCAATGACCAATCGCTGCTGCTCGCCACCCGACAACTCGAAAGGCATCTTATAGCCCTTGGTCTCAAGCTCCACAAGACGTAATACCTCGTCTATTCTGCGCCTTATATCCTCCTCTTTTTTCCAACCCGTGGCCCGCATCACATCGTAGAGATTATAGAAAACATTACGGTCGGTCAAGAGCTGATAGTCCTGAAAAACTATGCCTATGTTGCGACGCAGCTGAGGAATATCCTTACGCCTTAATCCTCGCAAATCAAAGCCTACCACATTTCCCTCGCCCTCAAGGAGTTGAAGCTCGGCATATAAAGTTTTGAGTAAGGAACTTTTGCCACTACCGACCCTACCAATCAGATAGACAAACTCGCCCTCTCTGACCTCCAGATTCACACCCTTAAGAATCAGTTCTCCTTCCTGCTTGAGCTTGCGCTCCGAACGCCCCGTAAAGTGTCCGTCAGTGTGGTAAATCGACACATCTTTAAGCTCAATCACGCACCTTCCTCTCTGCTCCATATTCGATACTCTTTTCGCTTTCTAAAACTTAACAAAGATAACAAAAATATACAATATTAGCAAGTCCCTCACTACACGCATTAAAATCGCCACGCGATAAATTCACAATTGTAAGCCAACAAAAAACAACCTACCGCTATGGAGTCGAACGGTTGCCGCAGGCGAGAGGTTACCAAAATAAAGAGTGAGAATTTGAAACCGCAGGTTTTGATATTTGCAAAGGTGTGCTGAAAATTTATTTTCAAGCATCAGCTATGCAAATATCGTAAACGCACAAGCGGAAATTCTCACTCGTTATTGCCGACAAGTAACCCGAGCCGCCACCAACCGAGCGCGAGCCTCAGCTCATAAACAAAAAACAGACGACCCGAAAAGGTCGTCTGCTACCTAAAGTGGAGCTGAGGGGAGTCGAACCCCTGTCCAAACAAGGAATCCAAAAGCTTTCTACACGTTTAGCTGTCGTTTAATCCTCCTACTCGGGTCTGGCAGACAGCAACCGAACCCAAGTCGAATGTCTCTAAAATTTCGCGCGATAACCGAGACACATACCTCGCTATCTCTAAATTGATGATACCCCATATGAGAGACAATTAAAGAGCGGAATTGCCCCTCGGGATACTCGTCGCACGATTAACCTTGAACCACGCGATTAAGCCTCAATTTCCTAGAAATTAGGCAGCGAGTGCATAGCTATTATTGCCATTTGTAGTTTGAGCGTCGGGATTAACGAGCCGCCACACAGCGCTCGACGTGCTTACAATCAAATTCTACCTGCTGTCAAAACCGGTCAGCCCCTTGATTGCAACTGCAAAGGTACAAAAAAAATGCAAAACCACAACACACCACCCTCCATCTTTCGTTTCCTGCCCGCCTCGGGTAGGGGAGTTGGTCAGCCTAATGGCCGAAAAGCGGAAATATTACACTCGGTGTAAAATTGTATATAATTCTAAAAAAAGAACCCCAAGGATTAACCTCGGGGTTCAAAATCAGAGTTTAAGCAAAACTCTTAGTTAGCATAACCGGTCCACACTACATCCCAGATAGCAGTACGGTCTTTATTGCTAGTAGAGTTAGAAGGCGACAAGTTGGTGAACTTGAGGCTGAAGTCACCAGCAACATTCACAACCCATTCATGTGAGTACACTGTGCACTTTGTTGCGCTCATATTCTCTATGGTGATGGTCTTAACTACCTCACCATTCTGAATAATATCAACGCTGAACTTTATCTTAGTATCACCAAAGGGGAGACCATAGTTAAATGTAAGGGTACCACAACCTGTTGCAAAAATTGGAGATACAATGCTACCAACAGCCGATGTCTTACCATTCATACAAAGCGCACGATTATCAGCGTCGCCAATCATAACAAATGCGGGGCTGGAGTCAGATGTACCACCCTTGAAAATTGCACAGTTCTCATAAGCCCAACCTGCAGTAGTACTACCAGACACATACGAGGTGTTAGTTGCAGAGATAGTGTTAAAGTCATCCTGACCACCCTTAACAACTTCGTCTGTATCCTCTTTGGGCTTATCACCCTGCGAGATAGCTACGGGAGTCGAAGCTGCACCATAAGTAATGGTAACAGTAGCAGAACGAGCCGACTCTGTATTGTTCTCAACAGCAACAACTACATTGCCATCAACAACATCAACCGAAACCCAAGCCTCAGAAGCCTCCGCGTTCAAAGTTGCATCACCATAGGTTGCAACGATAATAGCCTTCTCAGCTGCATCATCCCAATCGAACGAGAGCGAAGTTGCACTTACGCTAACGATGCGAGGAGTAGTATCAGCAGCTACAATCTCATAGAGAGTAGGAAGAACACCCTGAAGTGTAGCATAGCTACCATACGAAGAATAGGAAGGATCCCACTGAATAAACTTCTCGACGCTATTGTTTGTAATGGTATAAGCACCATTCTCGTCAATAGCTACACTCCAAATGTGACCAGCGGTAGGTGCTGCGCTGAAGTTGAAGTTATTATATGTTCCGGTCTGATAAAGTTTGCGACCATCTGCCTGCTCAATTGTATAGCCACCATCTGCCTCAGCGAAGTAGTAAGCAGCGGTTGCAGGAAGAACAATATACTCACCCTTTACCTCAGGAGTTGCAGGATTATAAAGATAACCATAGTTACCAGACTGCATTGTTGCTGCATTGTTGTCTGCTACGATAGCATAGAAACGGTTGGGAGCAATGTAGTCAACCTTCTTAAAGGTATAGTAAGCATCAGCATCGAAATCGTCATAAGCGATAGTTGCCTCGGGATAGGTGGGCTGCTCAAGCTCCTTAGCCTTCTGCGAAACAGTGATAGTAGCTGCCAACGCACCACACTCAACAGAAATCTCGCCATTGACAGCCTCCTCGGTCTCGTTAGCTGCAGCTACGATAGTAATCTTACCGTCAGCATACGATGCCGAGAACTGAGCGTTGTTAGAAGTACAATTAACCTCAGCGTCAGTGTTGTAGATAGCCAAATCGATGCTCTTCTCGCCACCCTCAGCAGCAAACGATGCCTTATCAGCTGCGAGAGTCCAGCATGCACGAGTACCGGGCAAAAGCTCAACGAAAAGAGCGTTCTTACCCTGAGCAGTACCATTGAACGAAGTACGAACGGTCTTGATAGTGATATCGTCACCAACCTTGGCACCCGAAGTAGCCCAATACTTAGACTCACCCTCGGGGCTGCAAAGACCATAGATAAGTACGGTACCGGTATCGTCGGTCAAATCGAAGTTACCATAGGTGGTATTTGCAACAGCGGTAATAGTACCCGACAAGGTGTAGATGGTATCATCCTCAGCAGCTGCCAAGAACTCCTCTACGGTAGTAATCTTAACCTCGGGAGCAGCAACAACGAAAGCAACCTCAGTTGCAACGCCGTCGATAGTTACAACAACCTTGCCCTCATAGCCCTCAGCGAACTCAGCCATACGAGTTACAACAACATCACCATTCTCAGCAACAGCAACCTCAAGATTCTCGGAATCAACAGTCACCTGAACGGTCTCAGCATTGTAGTTAGCAATATTACCAACAACTACGCTCTCGAAATCAGCAGCAACCTCTACGCCCTCAGCCCACTCTGCAGCTACGGTAAATACGGGAACGGGAGTAGGCTCAACATACTCGGTCTCGATGCGGAACTTATCCTCATAGGGGCTGAAGTAGATATCATAAGTACCGGCAGCGATAGCGACATTTGCATCACCACAAGCAGCGTCAACGCCAAGCTCGTAGCTACCATTGCTACCACGGTCACCACCCCAATCTCCGTTGAGGACAAACTTAAACTCAGCAGCATCGGCAAACTCAACAGCATAAGCTACATACCAGCCATCGAGAGCCTCTTCCATAACGATACCGTTAGTAGGTGTCCAGTTATTGAACGAACCTACGATAGACCATACATTCTCCAGAGGCTCGACGGGCTCCTGAAGTTCGGGAACAAGACCCTCCTCCATTACATAGACCTTCTCGCCTGCAAGGTAGAAGTAGATATCATAAGTGCCGGCAGTTTCAATCACCATATTCTGGCTACCACCAGAGGTGTAAACATCTACGCCACCATTAACTGCAATAGTAGTAGGACTATCATGACCACCATAGTTCTTAGCGTCGTTCCACTCGTTGTTAGCACGAATCTTGAAACCACCGGTAGTGTAAACAACAGCCTTAGCAACGAAGAGGTTCTCGGTCTCGGTAGTGTACATAACGATATCCGCAGTGCTACCCCAACCGGTCAGATCACCAACAACACCCCACTCGGTAGGCTCACCAACGAACTCGGGCTCGGGAAGAGTACCATCGGCAACAACACCGTCGATAATGATAGAACCACCCTCGAAACGCATACCACCAACAAGACCCTTATAGCCCTCGGGAGCTACGTAAGAAGTTGCATCCTCCTGATAGTTGTTAGCAGCAATCTCGCAACCGGTGATGAAGAGGTTAGCACCCTCGCCACCCTCGAATACGCCGATAAACTCGCTGTTAGCGCGCTTAGCCTCGTTAGCCGAGTTGATAGCCACGATATTGGTATTGTTAACCTTCGAGTTGTCGATAGTGTGGCTCTTACCTGCGATGTAACCGATAAGACCACCAACGCAACCACCGTCCTCGGTGCTGAAGGTACCTACGTTAGAGTAAGCAACAACACACTTGTCAACGTCAACGCCATTCTCAGCAACAAAACCGATAAGACCACCGACCTTGTTAACGCCCTGAACGCTCGAGTTGGTAACAACAACGTTCTCGAATACACAGTTACCATAGGTAGCACCTACCAATGCACCAGCATAGAAGTCGCCGGTAGTAGCACGAGTAGAAGTAGCAGCAGGCATTACCTGTGCGCCATCGATATAGAGATTCTTGATAGTAGCCTCAACCAATACGGGGAACAGACCATTGTACTTACCCTCAGCCTTAGGAGCTACGTTGTAGATGGTGTAGCCCTGACCATCGAGCTCGAATGCGTCGTTGTTGCCCTTAGCAGCATCAGCGTAAACGGGCAGGTCGCGACCGTTCATATCAATATCGGCACCCAGCTTAATCTTCAGACCATCGGGATCCATATTGAGCAGGGTAGCAAGCTGATCAGCAGTCTTGATAGTGATGTAACCATTAGCATCAGCTGCGGGAAGCTCAGCATACGAACCATCCCAAGCACTGTACTCATACTCGCCATCGTAGTTGGGGTTGATCTCAACATTGAACTCAACCGAGCTGGTGAGGATGTTACCGATGATGTTGGTGCGCCAGTTGCGACGAACGGGAACGTTATCCCAAACCTTAGTCGAAACATCGCCCTCCTCGGTAATCATAGTACACTTAACGAGCTGCTTCTGAGGCTCAACGAGGATGTAGTTCATCGACAACCAACGATACGACTGACCCGACTTGGTAGTCAAAGTCTCGTTATCACCGTTGGGGATGTCAGCCATACGATAAGTTACACTTGCAGGACCCGAAACCGAACCATCCTTGAAGCTCAAAGTAGAGTAGATACCATCGACCTTCATCTGAGTCTGGTCAACAGTCACGCCAGCCTTCACAGCATCTGCATAGTCGGCAGTAGCAACGTTAAGCTGAGCGAAAGGACGCTTCAGAACGATATCCTTCTGGATACCACCGTTCACCGACAGATTAGGCTCGGTGTGGAAGAACGCATCGCGAGTCTCATCCTGCGAGAAGGTGTTTGCATAAAGATAGTTAATCTTCAGGCTTGCATTAACCTTGTCGAAGGTGTAGTAGGGTTCAGTCTCGCGGGGAGCCGATGCCCAGAACACGATGTTGTAGGTCTTACCATTCACCAGACGCAACTGAACAGTTGTCTCAAGCGAATTAGCGGGGAATGTGGTGGCACCCTCAAGCACGTATGCCCAATTGGCGTCATAAACCACATACTCAAGGTTCTTTGCCGACAAGCCGTCACTGTAGGCACGGGTAGCCATGTCCTCAGTGGAGACTCTAAACTCGACAAAACCTTCACCCGATGCGTCGAGTGCGATTTCATCGCGCTGACACGAGGTTGCGAGCATAGCAAATGCTGCAACCATGAAAAGGAAAAGTTTTTTCATAAAAGTTAATTAAATGAGTTGTTTGTTATGTGTAAATAGTTGTTAATTATGCACTTACTGCGTTTTTACTATGCTTCGCAAGGTCAAACGCCACCTTGTCAGATGGTGTTTGACCCGCATAGTACACCGCAAATATAGTTAAAATCTTTGATTTTGCAGACAACAACTCAAAAAAAATCATTATACTTGCAAAAATATTCAACAAAACAATCGAAAAAGAATAGATGAATATTTATAGAGCATCACTTGAGTTATTAACCTAATCAAAATTATTGTGATAATGAAAAAAATTGTAATTGCACTCCTCGGTCTGCTCGCAGTGGCAGCCATCGGCTACTTGCTTATTCAGAAAAAAACCGTTACCTTTGATGACCAAACAACTAAAACAGAAATAAAGATGAGCGATAAAAAACAGTATGCTATTATCGAGACCGAGAAAGGTACGATGAAAGCGGAGCTCTATACAAACGAGACTCCCGGCACGGTTCAAAACTTCGTCGACCTTGCCAACCACAACTTCTATGATGGTCTTACGTTCCACCGCGTGATTCCCGACTTTGTGATTCAGGGTGGTTGCCCTCGTGGCGATGGCACGGGCGGTCCGGGCTACCGCATCAAGTGCGAGACCTCGGCTCCGCGCCAATATCACGACCGAGGTGTACTCTCGATGGCTCATGCCGGCAAGGATACCGGTGGCTCGCAGTTCTTTATTTGCCACTGTCGCCACAATACTCAGCACCTCGACGGTGTTCACACTTGTTTTGGCAAAGTGATTGAGGGTCTTGATGTTATCGACGATATTCGTCCCGGAGATTTGATTTTGTCCATACGTATTATCGAAGAGTAATTTTTCGATTTTATAGGGCATATTTGCCCTTGCTCTTGAGTGTCGCCAATGGAACGTACATCAAAGTACTACCCATCGGCGACCCTCTTTGTTTAAGAACAAATCTGCTCGTCTAATCAAAAGAAGAGTGCAACTCGGCAGGTTGATTTTAGGCGAGGAAATTCCGCGCATCGTGAAGAATCCCGACGATGGGTAGTACTTTGATGTACGTCCCATTGTCGGG
>CAZFQU010000067.1:0-5372 GCA_964521245.1 uncultured Alistipes sp.
ATATACAAAATAATACACTGATTAACAATGGATTAATTTATAGAACCTCCCTTTAGTTAATTTATCTTTTGTTTACTTGGTCTTGAGCCATAAAACCCTGCAAAGGTAGAAAAACTTTGTAAAACTGCAAACCGCTACTCGACTTCAGCCTCAACATAAATCTCGAGTGGCGAATTGGTACCGTGAAGTCTCAAACGAAAGAGTTTCATCTGCCAACCATATAATCCCCGGCTATCGAAATCAACCTCGATTTTCATTGAGTTACCCGGCATAACAGGCTTATTATCATAGCGTAATGCAATACAACCACAAGTCAATTCGTAACCCAACACCACCATCGGATTTCGACTCTCATTTCTAAGGCTGAGCGATGTTGAGAGTTGTTCGCCACTGCCCATACGCCCCAAACGCATAGTATCTGCGCCCCCATAGGACAAAAGTGAGTCCGTAATGACCACTTCGCAGAGCGACGAGGAGTTAACATTCCTACTCTCTGCACCTGCGCAGCCCGACAAACTCAGACCCAAGAGTGCGAGTAGCAATATCGACCAATGGCGCAACACTACCTTACCGACTGGTTTATAAGACCTCTGCCCGCCTTCTTAATACGACCCTCCTCGGTCATTGCCACAACCATCTTGTCGAGAATACCGTTGATAAAGGTACTCGAACCGGGGGTGGAGTAGAACTTGGCAATCTCAATAAATTCGTCGAGGGTAACTTTCACAGGAATAGACTCGAACTCCTCAAGCTCGACCAACGCACAAACCATAATAAGGTTGTCCATATAAGCTATACGCTCAACATCCCAATTATGAGTAAATCGCTCGACAAAACGCATATACTCATCATACTTCACAAGGCTCTTTGCAAAAAGCGTGAGAACAAAATCCTTATCGTCGTCGTTCTTAAACTTTGGCAACACCTTGATATCGGTGTGCGAGGGCTTAAGATTCTGGAGCGTACGCATAACCATAATAAGGATAAAGCTCAGGTCGTCAACCCACAGAATAGACATCTCCTCCAAAGCATCGTCGAGCATCTCACACTCCTGAAGCTCATCGCAATAGATGCGCTCGAGCAGAGCCTTATCCTCGTTGAACGAGCGCGAGGGGTTGTTCATATACTCGACAAAATAGTCGCGCTGCGAAATCTGGTTGTAGAGATATTTGATAAGTTCGGGGTATTGCGACCAGCTGAGTTTAGCGCGCGAAACATAGTCGTTAATCGAGTCACTGTTGGAGAGCAGACGAATAACACTATTTTCCACAAACTTGGTGTTGGGATTCAAATCCTCGTGGGTGGCCAAATGCTTTTGGCGAGCCAACTCGTGACGATTTTCGGCATAGCGCACCAACTCATAGGGCAAAGTGAGCATCTGAAAGTAGAGGTCATACGCCTTGTCAATAGAACTCATCATCGTCTTTTGCGATGCCATGATGCTATCCGACTCGGTCTTAAGGTGAGAGTAGAGTGCCTTCAGCGCCTTTATTCTCAATAAACGTCTGCTTAACATATCTTAGAACTTGTTTTATCAATATTTTCGGGCGACAAAGGTAGCAAAAAAAGCTAAAACAAAGAAGTGATAGCAGCATAAAAATTTTTATGTATAACTTTTAGCTCAAAATTTATCGAAAATCCAAAAAGTTTTTCTTATCTTTGAAAGATTTATTAAGGGTTTGGAGGTTTGATTCCTACCCCATGGCTGAAACAGAAAGAAAACCCAAGACAAAATTTAGACTTAAAACAAATAATTATTAAACCTAAAACTATTAGAAATGAAACAAATCATTGAATGTGTACCCAACTTTAGCGAGGGTCGTGACCTAACGGTTATCAACCGTATTACTGATGCTATCACTGCTGTTAAGGGCGTAAAACTTCTCGACGTTGATCCGGGTGAAGCTACCAACCGCACGGTTGTAACTTTCGTTGGCGAGCCTGAGGCTGTTCTCGAGGCTGCTTTCCAAGGCGTGAAGAAGGCTCAGGAGCTTATCGATATGCGCAACCACAAGGGCGCACACCCCCGTATGGGCGCCACCGACGTATGTCCTCTGATTCCTATTGCTAACATCACCCTCGAGGAGTGTGCTGAGCTGGCACGCAAACTCGGCAAGCGTATCGGCGAGGAGCTTGGCGTTCCCGTTTATGCTTACGAGGCTGCTGCATTTACCCCCGAGCGTAGAAACTTGGCTGTTTGCCGTCGTGGCGAGTATGAGGCTCTGCCCGAGCGCATGGTAGGTGCTGAGGCTCCCGACTTCGGCGCACGCCCCTTCGACGAGGGTATCGCAAAGAGTGGTGCAACGGCTGTTGGCGCACGCGATTTCCTTATCGCTGTTAACTACAACCTCAATACTACCTCTACCCGTCGTGCAAATGCTATTGCATTCGACGTACGCGAGAAGGGTCGCCCCGTACGCGAGGGTAACCCCATCACCGGTAAGATTATGAAGGATGAGAATGGTAAGACCATCATGAAGCCCGGCACCTTGAAGGCTTGTAAGGCTATCGGTTGGTATATCGACGAGTATCAGATTGCTCAGGTTTCGATGAACATCACCAACATCTCGGTGACTCCTCTGCACGTTGCATTCGACGAGGTATGTCGCGCAGCTCAGGCTCGCGGTATCCGCGTAACCGGTACTGAGATTGTAGGTCTTATTCCCAAGCGCGCTCTTATCGAGGCTGGTCGCTACTTCCTCGAGAAGCAGCAGCGTTCGACCGGTATCGCCGAGTCGGAGATTATCCGCGTAGCCATCAAGTCGATGGGTCTTGACGACCTGAAGCCCTTCAACCCCGAGGAGAAGGTTATCGAGTATCTGCTCGAGGCTGAGAACAAGAAGCCCGGCTTGGTAGATATGACCTGCACCGGTTTTGCTCTGGAGACCGCAAGCGAGTCGCCCGCTCCCGGTGGTGGTTCTATCTCGGCATATATGGCAGCTTTGGGTGCAGCTCTTGGCACTATGGTTGCTAACCTCTCGTCGCACAAGGCTGGTTGGGACGAGCGTTGGAAGGAGTTCTCGGATTGGGCAGACAAGGGTCAGAAGCTGATGGCAGAGTTGCTGCACTTGGTTGACGAGGATACGGCAGCATTCAACCGCATTATGGATGTATTCGGCATGCCTAAATCGACCGACGAGGAGAAGGCAGCTCGTGCAGCAGCTTTGGAGGCAGCTACACTCTACGCAACTCAGGTTCCTCTTCGCACCGTTAAGGTTGCTTACGAGGCATTCCCCCTCGTACGAGCTATGGCTCAGGAGGGTAACCCCAACTCTGTAACCGACGCCGGTGTGGGTGCTTTGGCTCTGCGCAGCGCAGTTATGGGTGCAGCCCTTAACGTTAAGATTAACGCCGCAGGTCTTAAGGACCGTGAGACTGCCGACAAACTCGTAGCCGAGGCTGAGGAGCTTGTAAGATTGGCTAACGAGCAGGAGAAGGAGATTTTGGAGATTGTCGAGTCCAAAATCAAGTAATAACCCTTAAATCTAAATCGAGATTATGACTTTAGAGCAATTCAGAAACGATATCGTGGCGGGTATTCCCGAAACACTTCCCGCCCCCAAACCTTTTGATCCATCGGTTAACCACGCCCCCCGTCGCAAGGAGATTCTCAGCGACGAGGAGCGCGTTCTTGCCATAAAGAATGCTCTGCGCTACTTCCCCGCAAAGCACCACGAGGAGCTTGCACGCGAGTTTGCCGAGGAGCTTAAGACCTATGGTAGAATATATATGTATCGTCTGCGTCCCGACTACGAGATGAAGGCTCGCAACATCGACGATTATCCCCACCGTTCGCGTCAGGCGGCTGCTATTATGATGATGATTCAGAACAATCTGGATTACGCCGTAGCGCAGCACCCCCACGAGCTTATCACCTATGGTGGTAATGGTGCTGTGTTCCAGAACTGGGCACAGTATCGTCTGGCTATGCAGTATCTCTCGCAGATGACCGACGAGCAGACTCTGGTTATGTACTCTGGTCACCCCATGGGTCTGTTCCCCTCACACCCCGATGCACCCCGCGTGATTGTCACCAACGGTATGGTTATCCCCAACTACTCGAAGCCCGATGATTGGGAGAAGTTCAATGCTCTGGGCGTTTCGCAGTATGGTCAGATGACTGCAGGCTCCTATATGTATATTGGTCCTCAGGGTATCGTTCACGGCACCACCATCACCGTACTCAATGCAGCCCGCAAGCGTCTTAAGGAGGGTCAGACCGATATTCGCGGCATGCTCTTCGTATCGTCGGGTCTGGGTGGTATGTCGGGCGCACAGCCCAAGGCAGGTGTTATCTCGGGCGTTGTGAGTGTTATTGCCGAGATTAACCCCAAGGCCGTTGAGAAGCGTCACTCGCAGGGTTGGGTCGATGAGGTTTACACCTCGCTCGACGAGCTTATGCCCCGCATCGAGAAGGCTCGCCAGAACAAGGAGGCAGTATCGCTGGCATATCAGGGTAACGTAGTTGACCTCTGGGAGCGTCTGGCCAAGGATAATGTAGAGGTTGACTTAGGTTCCGACCAGTCGTCGCTGCACAACCCATGGGCAGGAGGTTACTATCCCGTGGGTCTGAGCTACGAGGAGTCGAACCGTATGATGGCAGACGAGCCCGAGGAGTTCAAGCGCAGAGTTCAGGAGTCGTTGCGTCGTCAGGCAGCAGCCATCAACACTCTCAGTGACAAGGGTATGTACTTCTTCGACTATGGCAACGCCTTCCTCTTGGAGGCTTCACGTGCAGGTGCCGATATTCTGCTTCCTAATGGCAAGTTCCGCTATCCCTCCTACGTTCAGGATATTATGGGTCCCATGTTCTTCGACTACGGCTTTGGTCCTTTCCGTTGGGTATGTACTTCGTGCAAGCCTGAGGATTTGGCTACCACCGACCGCCTTGCAACCGAGGTTCTGGAGGAGATCAGAAAGAGTGCGCCCGCCGAGATTGCAGGTCAGCTCGACGACAATATCCACTGGATTAAGGAGGCTCAGAAGAATAAGCTCGTAGTTGGTTCGCAGGCTCGTATCCTCTATGCCGACAGCGAGGGTAGAACCAAGATTGCTCTTGCCTTCAACGAGGCATTGAAGCGTGGCGAACTTTCTGCTCCCGTTGTTTTGGGTCGTGACCACCACGACGTATCGGGTACCGATTCTCCCTATCGTGAGACTTCGAACATCTACGACGGTTCGTCGTTCACTGCCGATATGGCTGTTCACAACGTCATTGGCGACTCGTTCCGCGGTGCAACGTGGGTATCTATCCACAATGGCGGCGGCGTAGGCTGGGGCGAGGTTATCAACGGTGGCTTCGGTATGGTTATCGATGGCTCGGAGGACTCCGACCGCCACATCCGCGAGATGTTGCTCTGGGATGTAAACAA
>CAZFQU010000067.1:5382-9627 GCA_964521245.1 uncultured Alistipes sp.
TGTAAACAACGGTATCGCTCGCCGTAGCTGGGCAAGAAACGAGGGTGCTATGTTCGCTATCCAGCGCGAGATGGACCGCACTCCGGGTCTGAAGGTTACCATGCCCAACATCGCCGACGAAGAGGTGATTAAAAATGCTCTCAAATAACAAAACATATTTCAAGTTAAAGATATGACACATAATATTAGTTCTGCCCACCTCTCTATCGACTGTGTTGCGGCAATATTAAGTGAAAAGAAAAAACTTGCGCTCAGCGAGGATGCTACTTCGCGTATTGTCCGTTGTCGCGAGTATTTGGACAACAAGATGAAGAGCCAGAAGGAGCCTATCTACGGTGTGACCACAGGTTTCGGCTCGCTGTGCAATATCTCTGTTGAGCCGGACCAGCTGGCTCAGTTGCAGAAGAACCTTATGATGTCGCACGCTTGCGGTACCGGCGAGCGCGTACCCAACGAGATTGTAAAGCTGATGCTTCTGCTGAAGGTTCAGTCGCTCTCGTATGGTCACTCGGGCGTACAGCTCTGCACCGTGCAGCGTCTGGTTGACTTCTTCAACGAGGATATCCTGCCCGTTGTCTATCAGCAGGGTTCGCTCGGAGCTTCGGGCGACCTCTCGCCTTTGGCTCACATGTGCCTGCCCTTGATTGGTCTTGGCGAGGTTGAGGTTGAGGGTAAGATTCTGCCCGCAGCTGATGTTTTGAAGGCTAAGGGTTGGGAGCCTATCGCTCTTAAGTCGAAGGAGGGCCTTGCTCTTCTGAATGGCACCCAGTTTATGAGTTCGTATGCCGTATGGTCGCTGATTCAGGCTCGTCGTCTGAGTCGTGCTGCCGACAAGATTGCAGCCATTTCACTCGAGGCTTTCGATGGCAGACAGGAGCCTTTCGACAATTCGGTACACGTTGTCAGAGCGCACAACGGACAACTTGAGACAGCTAAAGCAATGCGCGAGCTGCTTGAGGGTAGCGAGCTGATTCAGAGAAAGAAGGTTCACGTTCAGGACCCCTACTCGTTCCGTTGCATACCTCAGGTACACGGTGCATCGAAAGACACCATTGCCTATGTTGAGAGCGTAATTACCCGCGAGATTAACTCCGCAACCGATAACCCCACCATCATTCCCGACGAGGATAAGGTTATCTCGGCAGGCAACTTCCACGGTCAGCCCATCGCACTTCCTATGGATTTCTTGGCTATTGCTGTTGCCGAGTTGGGTAACATTTCCGAGAGAAGAATCTATCAGCTCATCTCGGGCGAGAGAGGTCTGCCCAAGTTCCTTGTTGCAAAGCCCGGTCTGAACAGTGGCTTTATGATTCCTCAATATACAGCTGCTTCGATTGTGAGCCAGTCGAAGGGTCTTTGTTGGCCTGCATCGTGTGACTCCATCCCCTCGTCGCAGGGTCAGGAGGACCACGTAAGTATGGGTTCAAATGCTGCAACCAAGCTCTATCGCGTGGTATGCAACACCGAGCGCGTATTGGCAATCGAACTCTTCAACGCAGCTCAGGCCTTGGAGTTCCGCCGTCCGGCACGCTCGTCTGAGGTTTTGGAGGCTATCGTTGAGGAGTATCGCAAGGTTGTTCCCTTTGTGGATGACGATCAGGTGATGTATCCCCACATTGCTTCGTCGGTTGAGTTTGTAAAGAACCTCTAATTGCTGATGAAGACTCTTATTAAGAATATAGGTATGCTCGTGGGCATTTTGCCCGCGGGCGTACTGCGTAAAGCGGGTAAAGAGATGAACGAAATCTCGACCCTTGAGAATGCATGGTTGCTCCTCGACGACCAGACTATCGACTCCTATGGCACGGGCTCAGAGCCTGAGGCTGACAAGGTGGTCGATGCCGAGGGCAAATGGCTCTTCCCCTCGTTCTGCGATGCCCACACCCACATCGTCTATGCCGGCAGTCGCGAGCAGGAGTTTTTGGACAAAATCAACGGTCTGAGCTACGAGGAGATTGCTAAGCGCGGTGGAGGTATCCTTAACTCTGCCGACCGTCTGCACGAGACCTCGGAAGATGAGCTGTATCGTCAGGCTATGGAGCGCGTGAATGAGATTATCAGCATGGGTACTGGATGCGTTGAGATTAAGTCTGGATATGGTCTGACTACCGAGGACGAGCTTAAGATGTTACGCGTTATTCGTCGCATCAAGCAGACCTCGCCCATTGCAGTCAAGGCTACCTTCCTCGGTGCACACGCTGTGGGCAGAGCCTACAAGGGTCGCCAAGAGGAGTATGTCGATTTGGTATGTGAGGAGATGATTCCCCTCGCAGCAAAGGACAACCTTGCCGACTTTGTCGATGTATTCTGCGACGAAGGTTTCTTCACCGTGGAGCAGACAGCCAAGATTCTGGAGGCAGGTCAGAAGCACGGCATGACTCCCAAGATTCACGCCAACGAGTTGGCTGTTTCGGGTGGCGTACAGGTTGGCATTAAGTATGGTGCAACCTCGGTTGACCACCTTGAGAGAGTAACGGAGGTCGAAATCGAGGCACTGAAGGGTACTAAGACCATGCCTACGGGACTTCCCGGCGCATCGCTCTTCTTGGGTATGCCCTATACTCCGGTAAGAGATATGGTCGATGCAGGTCTTGGCGTTGCGCTGGCTTCGGACTACAACCCCGGATCGTCGCCTTCGGGCAATATGCGTATGGTTATGGCTTTGGGGTCGATTCGTATGCGTCTTACCCCCGCCGAGTCGCTCAACGCTACCACCATCAACGGTGCTGCCGCAATGGGCGCAAGCGACAAGTATGGATCCATTACCGAAGGTAAGGTGGCCAACTTCTTTATGACCAAGCCTATGCCTTCGTTGGCATTCTTCCCCTACGCCTATCAGACTCCTCTTATCAAAGAGGTATGGCTCAGAGGTTCTAAGGTCGAGCTGTAAGAAGCTTTTCTCCTACTCATGCAGAGTTGGCAGCTATGGACAAATAAAAAAATGTCGATTTTTCCTGATTGTTGGTAAAAATCGACATTTTTTTATTACCTTTGGGAAATGAATGTTTTACGGTTGGCTGTCGGATATCTGAGTTTGGCTCTCGTGTTGGTGTTTTGCGCCTGTTCAAAGGAGGAAAATAGTACTGAGTTTGATATCGAGGAGCTGAAATCGATGCTCGAGAGTGGCGACGTTGTGTTCAGACGCGGCAGAGGAGCCATCGGACGAGCTGTGAGGTCGGTCGATAGCGAGGGGCAGTTCTCTCATGTCGGCATAGCTCTTTTTAGGGACGGTGAGTGGTGTGTGGTCCACGCCGTACCGGGAGAAAGCGAATTTGAGGGCGATTTCGACAGAGTAAAGTGCGAGAGTATAGAATTGTTTCTGAGTGAGGAGCGTGCAGCCCGATGTGCGGTCTATCGTCCCGAGTTGGACAGCAACCTGCGAATAGGTGCCACCAAGAGTGCGCTGAGACTCAGCGAAAAGAGAGTAAGATTCGACCACGACTACAATCTTGATGACACCACACGATTATACTGCACCGAGCTTGTGGAGTATGTTTACCTTTTGGAAGGGGTATCGCTCAGCGAGGGCAGGCGCACCCGAATAACATTCCCGAGTCTGTCGGGCGACCATATTATGCCCTCAGACCTTAGCAGAAGCAGCAAACTAAAACATATATACTCATTCTAAAATTCAATTGTTATGAAGAAGTTTTTTACCTATTTTGTGGCTCTTGTAGCTGTTCTGTTTGTGGCTTGTGGCGGTTCCGATACTCCGGGTAAGGCTGCAGTAAAGATTTATAACGATGTGGCTGCCGGCAATTATGAGGCTGTTGCCGAGAATTTCTACCTCGATGCAACCGACCCCGACGATATTCGCGAGGGCAGAGAGTTCCTTGTTGCACTTTTCAAGGAGAAGGCTGCTCCCGAAATAGAGAAAAAGGGCGGTATAAAGAGTGTTGAGGTACTCGAGGAGACTATCAACGAAAGCGGTGACAAGGCAGAGGTTAAGCTGAAGATTACCTACGGAAACGACACCACCAAGGAGGAGGATGTTGATATGATTCTCGACAAGGATGGCAAGTGGAAGGCTTCGATGGAGAAGTAAAACAACCCAAAAGCTGAAGGAGTTTAATGCTCTTTCTGCTTTTTTTTCATTACAAAGGTGTCTTTTTTAATCTCAAAATTTTGTTTATCAGACAATTTATCATATCTTCGCAATCGTAAAATTTACTTTATATTACTAAATTATTTAAGGGAGGTTCTATAAATTAATCCATTGTTAATCAGTGTATTATTTTGTATATT
>CAZFQU010000068.1:0-9579 GCA_964521245.1 uncultured Alistipes sp.
GAAGTCCAAATATCGATAATCTGGTTATAACGCTCGTTGTTGGTGATAAGACCCATGTTATAGGAATCGATAACCTCATCCGAACGCTCGTAACCCTCCTGAACGAGTTTCTCCTTCTCCTCGGGGATGATAACCGCATCGAGGTTGAACGACAAACCGCCTTGGAATGCCATACGATAACCCATATTCTTGATATCGTCGAGGAATGCAGCCACCTTGTCGGCACCCGCCTTCTTCATCACTACGGCGATGATATCACGCAACGAACGCTTGGTCAAAATCTCGTTGATGTAACCAACCTCCTTGGGAACAACCTGATTGAAGAGGATACGACCGATGGTGGTCTCCTTCAATACCTTAACGGGGTTGCCCTGCTCGTCGATATCCTCGACCATACACTTAACGGTGGCGTGCAGGTCGGCACGCTTCTCGTTGTAAGCGATGATAGCCTCCTCGGGACCATAGAAACACAGACCCTCACCCTTAACACCCTTGCGAGGCTTGGTGATGTAGTAAAGACCCAAGACCATGTCCTGCGAAGGCACGGTGATAGGCGCACCGTTCGCGGGGTTGAGAACGTTGTGCGAACCGAGCATAAGCAGTTGAGCCTCAAGGATTGCCGCATTGCCCAGAGGCAAGTGAACTGCCATCTGGTCACCGTCGAAGTCCGCGTTAAATGCGGTACACGACAGGGGGTGCAACTGCATTGCCTTACCCTCGATAAGCTTAGGCTGGAATGCCTGAATACCCAAACGGTGAAGGGTCGGGGCACGGTTCATCAATACGGGGTGGCCCTTGATAACGTTCTCCAGAATACCCCAAATTACGGGATCCTTTCTGTCGATTATCTTCTTAGCCGACTTTACGGTCTTTACGATACCGCGCTCGATGAGCTTACGGATAACGAAAGGCTTGTAAAGCTCAGCTGCCATATCCTTAGGAATACCCATCTCGTGCATCTTAAGCTCGGGACCCACGACGATTACCGAACGTGCCGAGTAGTCAACACGCTTACCCAAAAGGTTCTGACGGAAGCGACCCTGCTTACCCTTGAGCGAATCGGAAAGCGACTTGAGAGGACGATTCGACTCGTTCTTCACAGCGTTGCTCTTTCTGGAGTTGTCGAACAGTGAGTCAACAGCCTCCTGCAACATACGCTTCTCGTTACGCAAAATCACCTCGGGAGCCTTAATCTCGATAAGACGCTTCAGACGGTTGTTACGAATGATGACGCGACGATACAAATCGTTCAGGTCGGAAGTTGCGAAACGACCACCATCCAGCGGCACCAGAGGACGAAGCTCAGGAGGAATAACGGGAATAACATCCAGTACCATCCACTCGGGCTTGTTCTTATCGCCCGACGCACGGAACGACTCGATAACATTCAAACGCTTCAGAGCATCGGTCTTACGTTGCTGCGAGGTCTCGGTCGATGCCTTGTGACGCTCCTGATACGACATAGAGTCGAGGTCAAGCTCCTGCAAGAGAGTCTTGATAGCCTCGGCACCCATCTCGGCGCGGAACTTGTTGGGATCGCTATCCTCAAGCTCCTGATTGCCCTTGGGCAGAAGTGCCAGAATATCCAGATACTCCTTCTCAGAAAGCACCTGCAACCTCTCAACACCCTGCTCCGAAGCAGCACCTGCATTGATTACCACATAACGCTCGTAGTAGATAATCGACTCGAGCTTCTTGGAGGGGATACCCAACAGATAACCAATCTTCGAAGGCAACGAACGGAAATACCAGATGTGTACAACGGGAACAACCAACGAGATGTGACCCATACGCTCACGACGTACCTTCTTCTCGGTTACCTCCACACCACATCGGTCGCAGACGATACCCTTATAGCGAATACGCTTATACTTTCCGCAATGGCACTCATAATCCTTCACAGGACCGAAGATGCGCTCACAGAACAGACCGTCACGCTCGGGCTTATAGGTACGATAGTTGATGGTCTCGGGCTTGAGCACCTCACCACTCGACTGCGCCATAATCTCCTCAGGAGAAGCCAGCGAGATGGTGATGTGGTTGTAGCCGTTATTTGCCTTATTATCTTTAACTATTGGCATAATATTCTATCTTCTTTCTTCTTAATTATACCTCTCTTACTCTAATTTCACCGACAGTGCAAGACCGCGCAACTCGTGCAGAAGCACGTTCATTGCCTCGGGAACACCGGGACGGGGCAGGTTGTCACCCTTAACGATAGCCTCGTAAGCCTTGGCACGACCCACAACGTCATCCGACTTGATGGTAAGAATCTCCTGAAGGATGTTTGCTGCGCCGAAGCCCTCGAGGGCCCAAACCTCCATCTCACCGAATCGCTGACCACCGAACTGAGCCTTACCACCCAGAGGCTGCTGCGTAATAAGTGAGTAAGGACCAATCGAACGAGCATGCATCTTATCGTCAATCATGTGACCCAACTTAAGCATATAAATCACACCAACGGTTGCAGGCTGGTCGAACATCTCACCCGTACCACCGTCATAGAGGTAGGTACGTCCACTGCGAGGAATACCTGCTTGAGCGGTGTACTCGTTAATCTGCTCAAGCGATGCGCCATCGAAGATAGGAGTAGCGAACTTCAAGCCCAGCTCCTTACCTGCCCAACCGAGAACAGTCTCGTAAATCTGACCGAGGTTCATACGCGAAGGCACACCCAGAGGGTTCAGACAGATATCTACGATAGTACCATCCTCGAGGAAGGGCATATCCTCGTCACGAACAATCTTCGCAACGATACCCTTGTTACCGTGACGACCTGCCATCTTATCACCCACCTTGAGCTTACGCTTCTTGGCGATATAGACCTTAGCAAGCTGGATAACACCATTGGTGGGGATATCGTCGCCATTGGTGAGGTTATACTTCTCACGCTTGATAACGGCGTCGAGCTTCTTCCACTCGATGGTATAATTATTTATGGTACGCTCAATAAGCATATCGATATGCTCATCACCGGTCCACTTGCAAGCTCCGAGGTTCAGATAACCCATAGGCACGTGGCTCTTCTCGTCGATGGTCTTCATCGAAATCTCCTCAAGCATCGTGCGGGTGAACTTCTCGCCTGCAGGGTAAAGCTCCACACCAAAGTAGTCGGTAATGCCTACGGTGGTCATACCGTCAACGAGCTTCATCAGCTTGTCAACCAATATGTTGGTAAGCTCAGCTATCTGACCCGCAAACTTCTCGTCGAGCTGCTCGTATGCCAACTTCTCTGCCGAACGCGACTTCTTGGTATCCTTACCTGCACGGCTATAAAGTTTGGTATCTACAACCACACCGTGCAACGAGGGCTGAGCCTTCATCGAGGCATCCTTAACGTCGCCTGCCTTATCACCGAAGATGGCACGCAGAAGCTTCTCCTCGGGCGAAGGATCGCTCTCACCCTTAGGAGTAATCTTACCGATAAGGATATCGCCGGGGTGAACATTGGCACCGATACGGATAATACCGTTGGCATCCAAATCCTTGGTTGCATCCTCACTTACGTTAGGAATATCCGAGGTAAGCTCCTCGACACCACGCTTGGTGTCACGAACCTCCATAATATACTCGTCAACGTGTACCGAGGTGAAGATATCCTCACGCTGGATACGCTCCGAGATAACGATAGCATCCTCAAAGTTATAACCCTTCCAAGGCATGAACGCTACCTTCAGGTTGCGACCCAATGCAAGCTCGCCACCCTGAGTAGAGTAACCCTCGGTAAGAATCTGACCCTTCTTAACCTTATCGCCGGTCAATACCGAAGGCTTCAGGGTAATCGAGGTATTCTGGTTGGTACGACGATAGCGGGGCAGCTCATAGGTAGTAATCTCGGGGCGGAACGAGGTGATAATCTCCTCCTCGGTACGCTCATACTTAACCTGAATCTGCTGTGCATCGGCAAATACCACCTCACCGTCAGCCTCAGCCACAACCTGAATACGGCTATCGATAATCATATCCTTCTCGATACCGGTACCAACGATAGGCGACTCACAGGTTACCAAAGGTACTGCCTGACGCATCATGTTCGAACCCATCAACGCACGGTTAGCATCGTCGTGCTCAAGGAAGGGAATCAAACTTGCCGCAATCGAAGCAATCTGGTTGGGAGCAACGTCCATCAAATCCACCTCCTTGTCGGTAACAACGGGGAAGTCGGCACCAAGACGAGCCTTGATACGCTCGGGCTGCAGGAAGTTGCCCTCCTCGTCGATAGGAAGATTCGACTGAGCAACAACCTTACCCTCCTCCTCCTCTGCCGAGTAGTAGCGGATGTGAGAGTTGTCCATATCAATCTTACCATCCTCGACCGAACGATAGGGAGTCTCGATGAATCCCATATCCGAAATCTTTGCATAGACGCAAAGCGACGAGATAAGACCGATGTTAGGACCCTCAGGCGACTCGATAGGACAGAGTCGGCCATAGTGGGTGTAGTGTACGTCTCGCACCTCGAAACCTGCGCGGTCACGCGAAAGACCACCGGGACCGAGTGCCGACAGACGACGCTTATGGGTAACCTCCGAAAGGGGGTTAATCTGGTCCATGAACTGCGAGAGCTGCGAGGTACCGAAGAAGGTGTTGATTACCGACGAGAGAGTCTTTGCGTTAATCAAATCGATTGGCGTAAACAGCTCATTATCACGCACATTCATACGCTCACGGATGGTTCGTGCCATACGTACGAAACCTACCGAGAACTGGTTCGAGAGCTGCTCACCAACCGTTCTTACACGACGGTTCGAGAGGTGGTCGATATCATCAACCTCAGCCTTCGAGTTGATAAGCTGGATAAGATACTTGATAATGGCAATCATATCCTCACGGGTGAGGGTGCGGATTGCAGGATCGATATCCATCTCCAACTTCTTGTTAATACGGTAGCGACCTACATCGCCAAGGTCGTAACGCTTATCCGAGAAGAAGAGCTTCTCGATAACGTCGCGAGCCGTTGCCTCATCGGGTGGCTCCGAAGCGCGCAGCTGCCTATAGATATAGACAACAGCCTCCTTCTCAGAGTTACAAGTATCCTTCTGAAGCGTATTATAGATAATCGAATAGTCGGTACCCGAGGGATTCTCCTTGTGCAGAAGAATAGTCTTAGCACCGGCATCGATAATTTTGTCGATATGCTCCTCCTCCAACACGGTCTCACGCTCGATGATAACCGTATTACGCTCGATGGAGTAAACCTCACCGGTATCCTCATCAACGAAGTCCTCAAGATACGAGGAGAGAACACGTGCAGCAAGTTTGCGACCCACTGCCTTCTTAAGATTCTGCTTGTTGACCTTAACCTCGTCTGCCAAGTCGAAAATCTCGAGAATCTGCTGGTCGGTCTCGAAACCGATAGCACGAAGCAGAGTGGTCACAGGCAACTTCTTCTTACGGTCGATGTAGGCATACATCACATTGTTGATGTCGGTAGCAAACTCGATCCACGAACCCTTGAAGGGGATAATACGTGCCGAGTAGAGCTTAGTACCGTTGGTGTGCATCGACTGGCCGAAGAATACACCGGGCGAACGGTGAAGCTGCGATACGATAACGCGCTCGGCACCGTTGATAACAAAAGTACCGCGCTCGGTCATGTAAGGGATAGTGCCAAAGTAAACATCCTGAACAACTACACCGAAGTCCTCATGCTCGTCATCCGTGCAGTAGAGCTTCAGCTTCGCCTTCAGGGGTACGCTGTAAGTCAGACCACGCTCCAAGCACTCCTCAATCGAGTAGCGGGGCGGATCGATATAGTAGTCGATAAACTCCAGAACAAAGTTGTTTCTGGTATCTGTGATGGGGAAATTCTCCTGGAACACCTTATAGAGACCCTCGTTCTTGCGGTTCTCGGCAGTGGTGTCCATCTGGAAAAAATCTCTGAACGATTTAAGCTGTACCTCCAACAGGTCAGGATAGGGAACCCTATTCTTAACCGTAGAGAAGCTAATTCTTTGTTGAGTCTTTGTCGCGGACATCTATATAACCAATATTGGGGTTGATGTGTATGGTTTTTAGGGGAAACTCTCCCCAAAAAGTGTGATTTGGGTCCTCCTCACAGAGTGTGTTGCTACTCCGAAAGACAAGTGCCAAGCCTCGGAAAAGGTCGATATCTGCAGTTATACGACAGAATCCGAAATGCTTCGCCCCTAAATCCCACTAAAGCCCTCAGTGTAAACACATTACACCCTGAGAGCATCTCAACTATCTAATGTATGGACACAGCTCAAAACGGCACTTCCATACTTTAGACCAGAAAAGGCATAGAGCTTACTGCAGTAAGCCCTACACCTGTCTGTGTAAGCTAAGTAATAATTACTTAAGCTCAACCTCAGCACCAGCCTCCTCGAGCTGAGCCTTGATCGACTCTGCCTCCTCCTTGGAGACACCCTCCTTAACAGCCTTAGGAGCGCCATCAACGAGAGCCTTAGCGTCACCAAGCGAAAGACCAGCGAGGTCCTTAACAACCTTGATAACCTGAAGCTTAGCCTGACCTGCGCTCTTGAGGATTACGTCAAACGAGGTCTTCTCAGCAGCAGCAGCCTCACCAGCGCCAGCAGCAGGAGCAGCAACTGCAACAGCTGCAGCAGCGGGCTCAATACCGTACTCCTCCTTGAGGATAGTAGCCAATTCGTTAACCTCC
This sequence comes from uncultured Alistipes sp., assembly GCA_964521245.1. Taxonomy (GTDB): domain Bacteria; phylum Bacteroidota; class Bacteroidia; order Bacteroidales; family Rikenellaceae; genus Alistipes. Next base: position 6,644 of record CAZFQU010000068.1, read on the forward strand.
TTTACAGTCAAATTTACCAATTCTTCTGCAAGTTTCTTTACATCTGCCATAGTTGTAATTTGTATTAAATTTTGTTTTTTTGTTCTTTAATTAGTTGTTTCTTTCTTCGAGGGTCTTTACGAGGCCAGCAATCTTCTGACCAGCATTACCCTGCAATGCCGAGATAACATTCTTGGCGGGCGACTGGAGCAGAGCAACAATGTCTGCGATAAGCTCCTCGCGGCTCTTGATGTTACACAGCGTATCCAGCTGGTTGTCACCTACATATACGCAACCCTCGACATAAGCAGCCTTCAACACGGGCTTGTCACACGACTTGCGGAACTCCTTGATAAGCACTGCGGGAGCCTTGCCGGTGTTGGTGAACATCACCGAGGTCGAACCCTCAAGCACGCCCATCAACTCAGCCTCTGCCTTCTCAACCTTCTCCAGAGCCTTGCCGAAGAGGGTGTTCTTAACCACTACAAGCTTAATGTCGTTCTCATAGCACTTTCTGCGCAACTTTGCAGTCTGCTCAGCGTTAAGTGCCTCGATGTTGGTAACATAGAAGTGAGGATAAGCGTTGAGCTGCTCGGCGAGGTTGTTAATTACAACCAGTTTTTCTTCCTTAGTCATTCTTTATTCCTCCTTCTTTTACTTGTTATCAATGGATTTGGGGTCAACCTGCAAGCCGGGGCTCATAGTAGTCGAGAGATAGATACTCTTTACATAAGTACCCTTAGCTGCCGAAGGCTTCAACTTCAGAATCATACCAAGCACCTCGTTTGCGTTGCCTACGATCTGCTCAGGAGTGAACGAAACCTTACCGATTGCGGTGTGAACGATACCATACTTGTCAACCTTGAAGTCGATCTTACCGGCCTTCACCTCCTTAACCGCCTTACCTACTTCCATAGTTACGGTACCGGTCTTGGGGTTAGGCATAAGACCACGGGGACCAAGGATACGACCGAGCGCACCTACCTTACCCATTACATTGGGAGTTGTGATGATAACATCTACATCAGTCCAACCACCCTTAATCTTCTCTACATACTCATCCAGACCTACGAAGTCAGCTCCTGCTGCCTTAGCCTCCTCCTCCTTGTCGGGAGTACAGAGAACCAAAACACGAACCGTCTTACCGGTACCGTGGGGCAGAGTTACCACGCCACGAACCATCTGGTTTGCCTTACGAGGGTCAACGCCAAGGCGTACGTCGATGTCAACCGAAGCGTCGAATTTCGTAAAGGTAATCTCCTTCAGAAGAGCGGCAGCCTCAGCCAACTTGTAAACCTTGTCAGGCTCAACCTTAGCGAGGGCAATCTTTTGATTTTTTGTCAACTTACTCATTCTTCTAATAAAAATTACATGTTAGGAAATTCGCCAACTACGCTGATACCCATACTGCGAGCAGTACCGGCAACCATACGCATTGCAGCCTCCAAAGTGAAGCAGTTAAGGTCAGGCATCTTATCCTGTGCAATCTCCTTAACCTGATCCCAAGTAACCTGACCTACCTTATCGCGGTTAGGCTGTGCGGAACCACTCTTAATCTTGGCTGCCTCCTTGAGCTGAATGGCCACGGGCGGCTGTTTAACGACGAAGTCAAACGACTTATCGCTATAAACGGTGATGATGACGGGAAGAACCTTACCTGCCTTATCCTGCGTGCGAGCATTAAACTGCTTGCAGAAGTCCATAATGTTCACACCCTTGGAACCAAGAGCGGGACCTACCGGGGGCGAAGGATTGGCGGCACCACCTTTAATCTGCAATTTAATAAATGCAGCAACCTCTTTTGCCATAGTTTTCCTTTGGTTAATTATTCTTTTTCAACTTGTGTATAGCTCAACTCCATAGGAGTCTTGCGACCGAAAATCTTCACAGAAACTGTGAGCTTCTTACGCTCTTCATCGACACTCTCAATGGTACCTTGGAAGCTTGAGAATGGGCCGTCTGTAACCTTGACAACCTCGCCAACAAAGAATGGAACCTCGTTCTCCTCCTCCTGCAGGTTCAGGTCATCGACTCTGCCCAAAATACGGCTCACTTCTTGTGGACGAAGCGGAGTCGCCTTCATCTGACGGCTGTCCTCCTTGGTATCACCAAGGAAACCCAAAACGTTAGGAGTATTGCGAATGATAATCGGAATTTGCTTAACTAATGCGGCCTCTATCAAGACATAGCCCGGGTAAGAGACCTTCTCCTTTGATACCTTCTTACCGTTGCGAATGGTATATACCTTCTCGGTAGGGATAAGTATCTGAGATATGTAATCCTGCAAGTTGTTGTGACGAATCTCAGACTCAAGATACTCCTTGACCTTATTCTCCTTGCCACCTATTGCGCGGACAACATACCACTCTTTCTTAATCTCACCCATTGCTTAAAACTAAAAGATTAACGACCGAGGTTACCCAAGGTCTTGTAGATAGCTGCCATAAGGTTCTCAAAGCTGAAATCCATAGCCAACACTACAAGTGCAAAAACAACCGAAGCGACCATCACTACGATAGTCGAGCTCTGCAACTGTGCAAACGAAGGCCAGGTCACCTTGTTAACCAACTCGTTATACGATTCTTTGATATACTTAATCATAACTTTACTTTTTTCTCGAGCAGGAGCAGAGAGATTCGAACTCCCATCAACGGTTTTGGAGACCGCTATTCTACCCTTGAACTATGCTCCTATGGTGAGTAGTGAGCCTAAAACTCACTACTCTATTTTCGTTACAGGTAATTACTCAACAATCGAGAGAATCTGACCTGCACCTACGGTACGACCACCCTCACGGATTGCGAAACGCAGACCCTCGTTAAGAGCTACGGGGTAGATGAGCTCTACGGTGATGGTTACGTGGTCACCAGGCATTACCATATCTACACCGTCGGGAAGCGAAACCTCACCGGTTACGTCCATAGTACGGAGATAGAACTGGGGACGATACTTGTTGT
>CAZFQU010000069.1:0-9225 GCA_964521245.1 uncultured Alistipes sp.
CAGCCCACCCTTTCGGGAGGAACCGGAAATCTCGTCTGTGCGGTAAAGCTGATAGGCCATGAGTTTGTGGCCTGTACGAGGGTCAACCAACTCGGGGAACTCCTTGAAAATCTCAACCACCTCGTTTGCACGCTCACCGCAGGCAACGATGATAATCACATCAGCCTCTGCCTGCTTCGAAATAGCATGCTGAAGCACGGTCTTACCTGCACCGAAAGGACCGGGAATAAAGCCCGTACCTCCCTCAGCCAAGGGGTTGAAGGTATCGATAGCACGTACACCTGTCTCCATCACACGCGAAGGACGGGGCTTCTCGACATAAGCACGAATAGCCTTCTTCACGGGCCACTTCTGAACCATTGTGATATTATGCTCCTTACCATCCTTGTCAACGACAACAGCAACCGTGTCGGTCACTTTATAGGAGCCTGCCTTGGCTACGCTCTTAACGGTATAGCTGCCCTCCATTACGAAGGGAACCATAATCTTGTGGCTCACCCACTGCTCCTTAACCTCGCCGAGCCACGATGCAGCCTGCACCTTGTCGCCCTCCTTTGCAAGGGGAGTGAACTCCCACTCGCGGTCGAAGTCGATAGGCTCGGTAATCGAACCACGCTTGATGAACAGACCATCCATCTTCTCGAGGTCGTTCTGCAGACCGTCGTAATTCTTCGAAAGCAAACCGGGGGCGAGTGTTGCCTCCAGCATGTGGTCCTCAAACTCTACCTTGTCGCCAATCTTAAGGCCACGCGTCGAGTCGAAAACCTGAACATAGGCCAAATCGCCTATGACTTTGATGACCTCCGCCATCATCTTGGTCTCACCGCAATATACGAAGCAAATCTCGTTCTGGGCAACTGCACCGTCAACCTTCACGATAACGATATTGGAGATGATACCATTAACCTTTCCTAAAGTTTTCATATAGTGTTTTATTGTTTATTTATCAGATCCTTGGCATCGAGTTCCGAAATCAGACGGTCAAACATCTCGCGTCCACGCTCCTTGTCGAGCATCGACCAACGAGCCACGATATTGACCCTCACAAGGTAGGCAAGAATAGCATTAACATCGAAATAGTCGTAAACCGACAGCTCTTGGCTCTCGTTCCAACGAATAAGGTCGATTTTATGCTCCTTCTCCAGAAGATTCTGCTCGTCGTTGACTGCTGCGATTACGGCATCCATCCACTGAATCTCGCCTCTGAGACCGAAGTCGGCAGCCGACGAGCGCGAGAGTTGACGAGCAATCTCGTCATTGCCAACCACCACGCTTGCAACATCGCGCTGCGCCGAGCGTGCAGCAACAGCCGCTGCTATATTGCGCAACGTACGGTCAAACTCAGCCCACTCTCTAAGGAATCGGCTCGACGAGTGGCGACAATCCTCATAGTATGCCTCCATGAGCAGACGCTCGAAACGCTCCGAGGTATCGACCTTTGCCTCCTCCGAATCTTCGTCAATCTCGGCAAGGTTAAAAGCACGAACCACCAGAGCCTGACGCTTCGAGAGCAACTTATCGGGCTCGCGCAACGCCTCCTCGATTTGCTCACGCGAGAGCATTCCCAAGGGGTTGTATGCCGAGCGCGAGTTGCGCGCTGCTATCAGGTTCTCACAGTCATAGTAGCCATACAGGAGCTTGAGCTGACGAGCATCCTTCGACGATAGCTCGTCGAGAATCTCGTTGCGTATAGCATCCAAATCGAACCCCTTAAAGTCCGAATCGAGAGCATACTCCCTAAGCGAGGCTACTAAACAGTAATAATTCTTTCCAAACATATTTCAGGCTCCTATTTTGCCTCGTACAACAGTGTTGCAATCTTCTCTCTGAGATACTCCTTCATCAGGGCGTCGAAATCCTCGTCGGTGAAAGAGATGTAGTAACCACCATTCTTCTGACCCACGCGGAAGCCACTCTTAATCTCGGCAGCATAACCCACCTCGATACCCTCAGCGAGCAAAGCCTTAGCCACCTTCTCGAACTCAGCATCGAGCTTAGCCTTCTGAGCCTCGGGCAGCAGAGCCTTAAGCTCAACCTTACCGGCATCGGCACCATTCCAATTCTTAGCCACGGCAATAAGCATCTCTTTGATGAACTCGGCATCAAGAGTTGCAGCCTTCACCGAGTCGGCGCTGCTCTTAGCGATAATCATAGACGAAATCTCCGACTTGATTTTTGCTACGGCCTGCTTACCGGCCAAAGCAATCTCGGTCAACGAGTTCTTCTCCACATCCTGAGCCTTAAGCTCGGCTCCGCGAACAATGGCATCAGCCTCAGCCTTAGCTGCCGAGAGAATCTTCTCAGCCTCAGCCTTAGCCTCGGCAACCAGACGATCAGCCTCACAACGGCCCTTTTCCAACCCCTCAGCATAGAGCGTACGGGTCAACTGTTGCAGTTTGTTTTCCATAAAGTTTTTTATCTTGAATTTAATGAATTTATCGGCAAGTACACAATTCGCGCACAAAGTTAAAAAAAAATCGCAAACGGCAATTACTTATTTATAATAATTTTATGAACAATTTAGTCATATTTCAAAATCTACAAAAAATCGAACAATGAGAGTGATTGAGCATAAGAGCAAGATGGCAAGGAATAAACCTAAAGCAGCGTGAGGTATTTTTTGATTTTACGACAAGGAAATTCCACTTATCGCAATAAGAATCCCGGGTGGGTAGTACTTTGACGTACGTCCCACTCGGGATTTGCTAAAGGATATGCGGAATTTACCGCATATAAATTGAAAATCAGGAGTGTTGGGGACGCAACAAATCCTGTACCACCTTCACTGGCGAGAAGGTAGAGATGGGAACATCGACGAAAATGGTGTTCCAATTTGCCATAGCTCCATTCCACAAACCGGGCAGCTCCTGCGCACGAAGTTCTCGGCCGCCTGCCGACTTTGACGAGATAAAGCCTGTCTCAGGGTCGGTGTAGAGAGTTAAGTTATACTTGCTGCCATTTGCACTCTTCACACCACATACAAGGTCAACGGGGTTGAAGTGTGTAGCACCTTTCATCAGAGGCATATCCTCGGGCGAAATCTGGCTCGATTCGGCAATCTGAAGCGACTGAGTACCATCGGCATTAGCTACCCAGAACGGGCCACCACCCGGTTCACCTTCGTTGCGCACCATACCACACAGACGCATCGGGCGGTCGAGTATCTTTTCGAGGAGTGCGACATCGTACTTTTCGGGAAGTTTGGTCATCAAACGGTCCTCGATAAATCCGGCAACCTCCTCAAGGTCGGCATTACCCTCGCGCAACTCCTTAAGGTACTCGAACGAGAGGCTCTGAAGTTCGATAAGCATACCTGCCAAAGCCTTCTTGAAGATTACGGTATCGGGCTTGAGAGCATCGGTTGTTACGTTGTCGATATTCTTAATGAAGATGATATCGGCATCAATATCGTTAAGGTTTTCGATAAGTGCGCCATGACCTGCGGGACGGAAGAGCAGACGGCCCTCGTCGGTGCGGAAGAGGGTATTGTCGGGGTTAACCGCAACGGTGTCGGTCGAGGGTTTCTGCACCGAGAACGAAATTTCGTACTTAATGCCATAGCGAGCTTCATAGATGGGGACCTTTACCTCAAGCAACTCTTTGAAGCCTGCCATGTGTTCCTGCGAGACGGTGAAATGAATCTTTGCCACACCATTCGACGAGGCATACAAAGCACCCTCGACAAGATGCTCCTCGACAGCCTTTCTGGCTCCCTCGGGGTAGTTGTGGAAAGTAACCAGACCTTTAGGTTTAGAGCCATACTCAAGACCCTGTTTAACGATTGCATTCACCACAGCCTTATCGTCGGTGCCCTCAGCCAAAAGGGGTTTAAGCTCAGCCCAGAATGCAAACTTTTCGATGTTTTGAATAAGCGTATCAATACCCTTACCGCGCTTATCCTCGTTAACAAACTCGAAAAGTTCTTTGAACATACGTGTAGCTGCTCCCGATGCAGGGACAAACTTCTCGATATTGAGCTGCCCGCAGGCTGCCTCATAGCGAGCAACAGCTGCCGCAACCTCCTCGTCGGTAGGCACTAAGACACCATCCTCGGGCGAAGCAGCCTTAACGACCTTCAAAAAAGGAAAGCCGCGCTTGAAATTTTCGACCTGCAACTCCACCTTTTCGGGGGTTAGGCCGTGCTCTTTGATTTGGCACAAATCCTGATTATTGAACATAGTCTTTGGTATTTTATTAGTTAAGTTTAGGCGTTTACGACTGAAGGCTTAAGCTCAGCTTAAGGTAATAATGGTTAAATCCTCCCAAAATTACTATTTTTTTTCTAACTTTGCAACCTAAACCGAAACTTTTAGCTATGATTAGGGAGTATAGTGAGATAGATTTGACTCTTCGCAACAGTTTTCACGTTCAGGAACGAGCATCCAAACTCGTTGAGTTTGAAAGCGCCGATGAGCTTCAGGAAGTACTTCAGGCAGTTGGGTCTAAACCTTGGATGGTCATTGGTGGCTGCAACAATATTCTCTTTACGAAAAGTTACGACGGAGTGCTTATCCACCCTGCCGGCGAGCGTATCGAGATAGTCGAGAAACTCTCCGAGGGAGAGGTTGTTGTCGAGGCTGAAGCGGGTGTAGAGTGGGACTCGCTTGTGGAGTGGTGTGTGGAGCATGAGCTATGGGGCTTGGAGAACCTGTCGCTAATTCCGGGCAAGGTTGGTGCTGCTCCCGTGCAGAATATCGGAGCATACGGAGCCGAGGCTAAAGATTGTATTCTCGACCTTAGGTGCTATATGACCGAGGAGAAGAGGGTGCGCACATTCAAAGCGGAGGAGTGTGGTTTCGGTTATCGTGAGAGCATCTTCAAACATTCGCTCAAAGGCAAGGCAATCATTCTCTCGGTGAGATTCAAACTTCGACTTTCGCCCTGCCCGAAGTTGGGCTATGGCGATCTGGTTCGTGAGGTGGAGAGACGTGGAGGAGCTACCCTGAAAAACATACGCGAAGCAGTATGTTCGATTCGTCGCTCGAAACTGCCCGACACTTCGGAGCTGGGCAATGCCGGCAGTTTCTTCAAAAATCCGGTGGTCGATAAGAGTGTTGCCGACTCTCTGAAGGAGAGGTGGGAGGATATGCCCACATACCCCTCAGCCGAGGGCGAGGAGCGAGTTAAGTTGGCTGCCGGCTGGCTTATCGACAAGTGCGGGCTGAAGGGCTACCGCCAAGGGAATGTGGGTGTACACACCCATCAGGCACTTGTTTTGGTGAACCACGGCGGAGCAAGCGGAAAAGAGGTAATAGAGCTGGCTCAGAAGATTAAGGCTGAGGTTAAGAGGCAGTTTGGTGTAGAGATAACCGAAGAGGTTAATATTTTATAGGGATTGGGACAGGTTATGTTGATAGATAGGTTTAGGAGTTACGTCGAGCAACACGGATTGCTCCCCGAGGGAAAGCGCATACTGCTTACCGTATCGGGCGGAGTCGATTCGATGGTTATGCTCACACTCTTCAACGAGTGTGGCTATAAGGTGGGTGTTGCCCACTGCAACTTCCAACTTCGCGGAGCAGAGAGCGACGAGGACGAAGAACTTGTGGCATCGCAAGCCCAAAAGATGGGGCTCAAACACTACAACCGCCGATTCAACACCCTCGAGGAGATGGAGCGTACGGGAGAGTCGATGGAGATGGCTGCCCGAAGGCTCAGATATGCGTGGTTCGAGGAGTTGTGCAAAAACGAGGGCTACGACATAATAGCTGTGGCACACCATGCTGACGACTCGATAGAGACCTTCTTCATCAACCTGCTGCGAGGCACGGGTCTCAAGGGTCTGACCGGCATACACAACCTCAACGGCAATGTTGTGCGACCGCTGATGTTCGCATCCAGACGCGAGATTTTGGAGTATGCCGTTGCCAACAAAATTCCGTTCAGAGAGGATTCGTCGAACCGCTCAACAAAATATCTTCGCAACAAGATTCGCTTAGGACTCATACCGCGAATCAAGGAGATAAATTCGAAATTCACCCAACTGATGCGTCGCAACATTTCGCGACTGACCGAAGCTCAGCGATTTATCGACGCCTCGATAGAGCAGATACGCAAGAGTGTGGTCAGCTCTGAAGGGGGCATCGACCGCATCGAAGTTAGCGGCATATCGGAGGCATATCCCCGCAACTTTGTTATATACTCGTTGCTGAATACTCCCTACGGATTCAAGGGCGATGTGACAGATGCTCTGTGTGTAGCACTCGACGCCAACCGATGGGGCAAGAGATTCTACTCGCGCGAGTGGGTTGCCTACATCGACAGGGGTAACATCTTGGTCAAACGTATCGAGGAAGAGGATAGTTGCGAGGTGACGGTCGAAAAGGGTGCATTGAGAAGCTACTGCGGCAACTCGGTACTCTACTACGAACTCTGCGATATATGCACACTCAAGGAGTGGGGTGTAGCAGAACATATAGCCCAGATTGATGCCGACAAGCTGAAGTATCCGCTCACGTTGCGTCGCTGGCAAGAGGGCGACTGGTTTATACCTTTCGGCATGACAGGCAAGAAGAAGGTGAGCGACTATCTTATCGACCACAAAGTATCGATGGTCGAAAAGCAGCGACAGTTTGTATTGCTCAGTGGCGAGGATATAGTGTGGTTGGTGGGTCGAAGGATAGACGAGAGATATCGTCTGACCGACCAGACCGACAATGTCCTCAGAATAACGAAAGAGATAGTATAACTTGAAACAAAGATAACAAAGATATAGAGTATGGCAAAGAGTTCGGTAAGGTTTCGTGACACGATATCAACCTACGACAGGCTCGTCTCGGAGGTCAAGTCGGGGCGTTATGCTCCCGTCTATCTGCTAATGGGCGAGGAGAACTACTTTATCGACCGTCTGAGCGAGCTTCTGAGCGAGTCTATACTCTCCGAGGCTGAACGCTCCTTCAGCCAATATATGCTCTACGGCACGGACAGCGACCTGAGCGTGGGTAAGATTATCACCCTCTGTCGTCAACTGCCCATGATGGGCAGATATCAGGTGGTGATTGTCAAAGAGGCTCAGCAGCTCTCGAAAATCGAAGAGCTATCGACCTACACCGACAACCCCTCGCCCTCGACAATCTTGGTGGTGTGTCTTAACGGCAAGAGCATAGACAAGCGCACGGCATTCTATAAGTGGGTGCAGAAACACGGAGTGATACTGGAGTCGGTGCGTCCCTACGAAAGCGAAATCTCGGGATGGATTAACCAACTCTTCTCCTCGAAAGGTTGCTCGATAGATGCCAAAGCACAAGCTATGCTCACCGAGCATCTGGGCTTAGACCTCGGAAAGATTGCCGGTGAGGTGGAGAAGTTGATGGTATCGCTACCCGAGGGTACGCGCCAGATAACCGACAGCCATATCGAAGAGAATATCGGCATATCGAAGAGTTTTAATAATTTCGAACTGACAAAAGCTCTTCTCAGGCGCGATATGGCAACTGCCCTTAAGATTGCCGACCACTTTGCTGCCAACCCCAAGGATAACCCTACTCTGCTAACCATCATCGTACTGTTTGGGCAATTCAAGCAACTCTTCCTGCTCAACTATCTGCGCTGGCAGAGTCGTCACAAAGGTATCCCTATGCCTCAAGACCCCGAGCTAATGCGCACAATCGGATGTAACAACTTCTATGCGTTGGGTGATTTGAAGCAGGCGACAGCCCTTTGGCCCAACAAAAAGGTCTTTGCCGTATTGGGTCTTCTGCGCGAATATGATGCGCGCAGCAAGGGTCTGGGAGCGGGTAACATCAGCGACGGAGAGCTTCGCCGCGAACTTATCTTGAAGATTTTAATGCTATAAGCCTTAAGGACTATGTCGGGACTCTATCAGATAATACACATTGAGGGCAGGCGTCCTCTGTTTCTGAAGATGCACCTCCAATATCTGCGCAAGCAGTGGGAGGAGCTATACGATGCTATGTTGAGCATCAACCCCACCGATATAGAACGACGCATAGTCGAGGTTTTGGACAAGGGGCGTTTTGCCACCGACCGCGCTCACTACGCTACTGTTATGGTCAATAGCGAGGGAGAGATTTCTGTAACAGCCGAGGGTAATAGTTACTATCGAGGATATGTTCTGCGTGCCTTACGCCCACGAGCCGTAGAGCTTGAGTTTGAGACCCCGTTCGACACCATTCCCAGCCAAGCCCGCCTCGCATCGTGGGAGCTTGCCAATGCCATAGCTCGTAGTCGTGGCGCACACATAGCCATCCGTACCGACTATAACGGGGTGCTACACGAGGCAGATGGAGCGCAGCTATTTGCCGTTATCGGTCGCTCAATTGTCAGCTCGAGAGAGCCATACGGTGTAGAGGGATTTCTTGCCCTCAAGGCATTCGAGAAGGCGGGCTATCACTTTCAGGTCGAGGAGCTTACAAGTGAAGATGCGGGTTCTATCGACGAGCTGTTCTATGTTGACCATCGGGGAGTTACGGCTCTTGAAACCTATCGTTCGCGCCCTCTGATGACAATCTATGCCCACAAGGTGGCACAGCTGCTGAACGATTTTGTGCCTAAATTGTAGAAACTTTTTGGATAGGTGAGGGGTTATATTTGTACCCGAACCATTAAACCTATCCAAAAATGCAAAAAATCATCAATTACATTATCATCGGGCTTGCCATAGCCTTTGCAATCACCATCAGAGAACACTACCGCTCGGAAATCGAGCGAACGGAACAAAACCTCTATGCCCTTGAAGAGAGCATCACTCACTACCAAAATGAGCTTGGCGAATGTGTGAGTTCGATACAGGCTCTGAGGCTCGAGCGCGACGAGCTTTTGCGCCTGCGGAGTGAGGATGCCGAGAAGATTCGCCGACTGGGCATAAAACTGCGCAGGGTGGAGAGTGTCGCCCAAAACGGCACAACGAGCAGAGTCGAGATTAAAGTACCGGTCAGAGATACGCTCATTCTCACCGACTCGGTCAAGGAGTTTAGTTGGAGCGATCGGTGGGTTGAGATTGAGGGCAGGATAGAGCAAGACTCGCTCAGCTGTCGGGTCATTTCACACGACACGCTCTTTCAAGTACTGCACCGCGTACCTCGCCGATTTCTCTTCATAAAGTGGGGTACGAAGGCTCTGAGACAGGAGATAATATCGAAAAACCCCCACACAAAGGTTGTCTATGCCGAGTACATAAAAGTTGAGAAGTAGCACCATAATACAACAAAGGGGCTGTCTAACAAGTTTTTTGTTAGATGGGCTTTTTTTATATTTGTGACGATA
>CAZFQU010000070.1:0-9208 GCA_964521245.1 uncultured Alistipes sp.
TAGGCTCAAACAAAAAAAGACCTGCCTAACATTTTTTAATTGTTAGACAGGTCCTATTTGTTTAAGCAGATATAGAAGTTATGGTGAATCTAAGATGGGTCCCTAATTTTGTTTAGGATGGGGAAATTCCGTAACAACAAAGATTGCCCCGAATAGGACATATTAGACATATTCCTATTCGGGGCAAGCAAGGCAGTGCGGAATTTACCGCATACAAATCGAAAAATTAGAAGGAGAATACCAAACGACCCTGCAAGCAGTGGAAGTTCTCGTCATAAGCGAACTTGTCGCGCTGCAAGTTGTGATAGGTATAGTCAACCATAATCTGAACGAACTTGTTGAACGAGTAGTTCACACCCAGAGTAGCCGAGTGGAGAACACCACCGCCAATCGAAGTCGAAGTTACGGGATAGTCAGAGAGGATACCGTTGTCGATATACTTATCCTGTGCCTCGAAGTAGTAAGCACCATCTACGATATCGTTAAGGTCGGTCCAGCTGTAACGAGCAACAATCTCGAGAGCCTTACCGTTAAGACCACCAAGCAGAGCCTCCTTACGGTTGTAGGTGTAGGGGTTACCAAAGATCTTGAAACCTGCCTCTACATAAGCCGACTGGAACTGGTTAGACTCCAGAGGGTTACCGTTCTTCCACGACTCGAGCGAACCCCACGACCAGAGGGTACCAAGCTGGTTCTTGAAGAGGGTCTCATCGTCACGCTCCTTACCTACGTTCTTCCAAGTGTACTCACCACGGATGAAGAAGTTCTTCGAGTGGTAGAGAGCCTCAACATTTACGTTGAATACATCCGAAGCCCAAGGCACATATGCGTTCAAGAATGAAGAGTTAGCGTCAACATAAGTCTCGAGCGAGCTCGAAAGAGTAAGGCTTGTCTGAACAGTGTTGTTGTACTCTACACCCGAGTTGATGCGAGCATAGCGTGCGCCGATACCGAAGTGGAAGGTCTTGTTCTCCTCCTTGATGGGGCTGTACAACCAACGACCCGAAGCGGTGTAGCCCTGGAAGCCAGCGAGCTGGTCGTTATAGAGGTTCTCAGCGAAGAAGCCCTGATGCAAGAAGAACTTGTCGTTAACATACTTGTAGCTTACACCAAGCTGACGGCCGGCAGCCAAAGCGTTAGCTGCACCGGGACGCGAGATGAAGTGGTAGCTACCAATTGAGGTGTTGCGCGACATGGTTGCGGGATCGTTGAAATAACCAGCCTTAATAGCCTGCCATACACCATCCTTATTCTTTTTGTCCCAAGCATACTGCAAGAAGATGTTCTTCTGCTTGAACTTACCCTTCGAGAAGTCGAAATCTGCATAGAAATACCACTTGTCGTAGGTCAAAGAGGTGCGGATACGTGCGTCGGTGAGAGCAGCACCCGACTTGAGAGGAGTAAAGTCGCTGTGATAGTAAGCAACATCAGCCATCATTCGTGCGCCAACCGTAAAGACCAGCTTCTCACTCTTATCATCGAACTTCACCAGAGGATCGGTATCGAAATCCTGTGCCGCTACGTTACTAATCGTAAGGGCGAACATTGCCACGAGGGGCAGCAATAAATATTTTTTCATAATCTTCAATTCTTTAAGTTAGTTAAAATCAGAATAGGATTCCAAATCTAAGATTAGTAACCAAGACGCTCGAGCAACTTGATAGGATCCTCAACAGTCTGAGGAGCATCAGCGTGGCGTGCGCCGTTGTCGATAAGGAACTGAAGAGTCATCTCCGAGCGATTGGTGAATGCACCGTCCATGTAGGGAGCCTCGAACTGACCCGCGCCGTAGTGATAAACACCGAAGTAGGTATTCATCTGATCCAGAGTATCGAACGAATAGGGGTGGTTGAGCATACCCGAACGACGAATCATATCGTGCATCCAAGGAGCATTCATCTCGAAGTAGTTGTTAGGAGCACCTGCGATGCAAGGACCAATGATGTGAGCCTTAAACTCAAGACCCATGTTGATATAGCCTGCATACTGCGAAGGAGTGATGTTGTCGTGCCAGAGGAGGAAGCACATGGGGACCTTACCCTCGAAGTGCTCAGCAGTACGACGAAGACTCTCGAACGAGAAGGTCTGGAGGATAACCTTACCATTGGTATTAGCAACGTTTACCTTACCATCCTTGTACCAAGGCTCGCCATCGCAAGGCTTAGTGATGATGTTCCAACCAAGGCGATCAAGCTCCTTGTAAACCATCTCCTCGAAGTTCGAGGGGTTCAACCACGACTCCTTGAACTCGATATAGATACCGGGGCGGTTGCCGGTATCCTGAGGATCGTCAACATACTCGAGAACATACTTAATCGAGGTGTGGGGATTTGCGGGATCATAAGTACCCTCAACGGTGTAAACACGCTCGCCACTAGCATCACGCTTGAGCATCTTACCCTCAGCATAACGAATCTGGTCCTCAAGGGTCGAAACATACTGCTTGTTGGTCTTGAAACCCTCACGAGCCATCTCGATACTTGTCTCGTTGAACCAAGTACCTGCGTCGAGCTGCATAAGCTCCTCGTACATATACTGGTTGGTGTAGTAGGGCTGGAATGCTGCGCGGTCCTTAGCATACTGAGCATAAGCCTCTTCTTCGGTCATACCTGCACGCTCCATATACCACTGGGGACGAGTACGGGGAACATCCTCACCGAATACAAGCTCGATGTTGGTAGTACGGCAAAGATTGTCGTCGTGGTTAGCAAGGATAACACCATCCTTCGAGCACTGAAGGTCAGACTCAAGATAGTCTGCACCAATCTCACGAGCCCAACGCCAAGCTGCCTCGGTCTCCTCGGGAGCCCAGAAGGTCGAACCACGGTGAGCCATTACTGCCATAGGAGGTACATAGTCACGAACCTCAGCCATATCGTCAGAGATATAGCCCAACTCAATACGCTGTGCGTCATTGTTAATGTCTGTCACTTCCTGGTTCTCGCATGCTACAAGAGTAGATGCAGTAACCACGAATGCCAAGCCTAAACGAAATAAATTTTTACGCATAAGTTTGTTTGTTTAAGTTAATAATTAGTTTTTTATGTTTGGTATTACTTGTTGTTTTGCTCTGCAAGATACTGCTCATCCTTATAGGTCAGAGCCATCAGGATAATCGAAAGCACACAAGCTCCGATAAGCAACACGAAAGTCCAATCCCAACCTGCATGCTCGGCAACATAACCGATAACGATGTTGGCAAGGATAGCGGTACCAAAGAAGTAGCCAAAGAAACCTGTCAGACCGGCAGCCGTACCTGCTGCATTCTTCGGAGCAAGGTCAAGAGCCTGAACACCGATAAGCATTACGGGACCATAGATAAAGAAGCCGATTGCGATGAGCGACAAAGTAACGATGGTGAAGTTGTCGGAGAACTGCCAATACATGAAGATAAAGACAGCAACCAGAGCCATAAAGATAATGGTAGGAAGCGCACGACGGCCACTGAAGACCTTATCGCTGAGCCAACCACAAACCAAGGTTCCGGGGATGGCAGCAAACTCATAAGCGAAGTAAGCCCAACCTGCCTCCTTGATGTTGAAGCCCTGAGCCTCCTTGAGGAAGGTAGGTGCCCAATCCAAACATCCGTAGCGCACCATATATACAAATGCGTTGGCTGCTGCAATATACCACAAGAGCTTGTTGTTGAGGACATACTTGAAGAAAATCTCACGAGTCGAGAGAACGGTCTCATGCTTCTCGCTGTAGTTTTTCGGGTAGTCGTTACGCCACTTCTCAACCGAAGGCAGACCACACGACTGCGGTGTGTCGCGAATAAGGATGTAGGCCAAAATAGCTACAAAGACAGCTACGCACGAGGGGAAGAGATAGGTACCAATCAGGAAGTAGTACTCGGGCTGCTGGCTGAAGAACCACGAACCGAACCAAACGGCACCGTAAGCTGCCATAGGACCGACAAGTGCGCCACCCACGTTGTGAGCGCAATTCCAGATTGCCATCATCGTACCACGCTCCTTAACCGAGAACCAGTGGGTCATAACTCGTCCGCACGGAGGCCAACCCATACCGTTAAACCAACCTACGAGGAAGTTCAGAATTGCCATAACGATAATAGCCAACGACTTCTGCTCGGGGCCAAATGCCAATACGGGGACCATCATAAAGGTCATCGCTATCGATGCCAAGATAAGACCCAGGGGGAGGAATACTCGCGCATTACTGCGGTCGGAAACACTACCCATCAAGAACTTCGAGAGCGCGTATGCGATGGCGTTCATCGACAATACGATACTCAACTCGCCCTTCTCGAAACCGAATTGTGCCAACTCGGGAATAGCCATCGAGAAGTTCTTTCTAACGATGTAGAAACCTGCGTATCCGATAAAGATACCCAAAAATACCTGCCAACGTAACTTACGATAGTCGGCATCTGCCTCTGGACCCGAACGCTCGGGCTTGTGCGAGGGAGGAGCTAAGAATTTCAACATACTAATAGGTTTTTAAGTTATTGTGTTTGTTAATGCTGTTTCTTTACTTAGGCTTTCTTTACATCAACGTTGTTTGCCTTCATCGTGGCCTCAACATCCAAGGCGCGAGCGAGAATCGATATCGGATGCTCAACCTTTGCCGAAGTTGACATCTCGATTTGCCACTTACAAGTCTCGCAATCGGTCGATACCACATCGGGCTTGAGAGACTCTATGCGCTCGAAGAGGCTCTTGCCGATAGCCTGCGAATTTTTGTAGTTCTCGCGCTTGAAACCATAGGTGCCGGCTATACCGCAACACTGCGACTCCAGAGGCAGCCACTCCACACCGGGAATCATCCTTAGCAGCGAGGTGGAGTAGATAACCCAACCCATACGCTCGAGGTGACAAGCCGAATGGTAGGCTACTCGCAACTTAAAGTCGGGCTTAAAGACGAGTTTGAGTCCCTGCTCGTTGATAAGGCGATAGACAAAACGTGTAGCAAGCTCGATATTCTGTCTTACGTCCGAATTATCCAAGCCCAGCAGGTGAGGATACTCATCACGTATGGTGAAGCAGCAGGTCGAGGAGGTGGCAACTACATGACGGTTGTCACACTCGACAGCCTTACGAATCGACCCCAGATTCAGTTCAGCATCGCGTCGAGCCTGATTGATGAGTCCGTTCGATATCTTTGCCACGCCACAGCAACGCTCCTTCTCCAGAAGCTCAACACCATAGCCCAGCGCATTAAGCACCTTCACGAAATCCTTACCGAGCTGAGGGTTATTGTAATTCACATAGCAACCGTGGAAGTAGCTGACCTTATTGGCAAATTGCTGTTGCTTAGCTGCAGCCTGCTTTTTATACCAAGTCTCAAACTTCTGACCCGCATACTTAGGCATTGTGCGATGGTGGTCGATGGCAAGCACTCCATCCAACATCAGCTTCACAGGCTTAAGACCAAGCGAGAAGTTGACAACGGGAGCCATCAAAGTAGCCACTCCGCCCATAAAATCGGTATTAGCCAACAATCTATCGCGCAACTTTGGCGATTTTTTGCTATACTTGATACGTGCAGCCTGAATAATATCACCGATTCTCACGTTCGAGGGGCAAGCCACCTCGCAACGCTTACAATTCAGACAATACTTCAGTGCCTCGTCGTAGAATGCAGGCTGCTTAAGACGATAACGCTCACCATCGGGACCTGCCTGCTTGGGTCCGGGGTACAGTGGATTAACCGCCGTCATGGGGCAGTAAACCGTACATACCGTACACTTTATACACTGCTCAAAATCATTGGAGCTTATATTACTCTTCAGATAGTTCATAGCGGTTAGTATTATTTATTTATAATTTCGGCAGCTACGACAAGAGCTGTTATTATTGCCACACCGGCACCCGTACCCTGCTCTATTGCACTCTGTCCGGCAAGCACCGAACCTATGGCATACAGATTCTCGACGGTCTGACCCTTAATCGAGGTCTGGAACTTATTGTTGTACGCCACACCAAACTTCATATAGGGCTGCTCGGCATAGAGATTCTTGTCGTACCACTGCTCACGCTCTTCGAGAGACTTCACATCCAGACCAAACACCGGCTCATAGACGCGGTCCGAGTCGGCTATCAAACCATGGCTGAAGAAACTACCGGTAGCCAAAATAAAGTTGTCGGCTTGCAATATAACATCGTCGTGGTTCGAGGTCTTAACCCAATGCAGCCTGCCATCCTTCACCTCGCCCGAAACAACATTGTCACCGAGGAAATAGTCACCACCCAAATTACGGAAGTGGCGAACAAGTTGCATCTGCGTTCTCACGCCGGGTACAGAGGCCGGAATCGTAGGCACAAACAGCAACTCTCTATCTACCAATCGACGCAGCTCATCAACAGGAGCCGAGTCATAAAGGCCCACCACCGCAGGCAGCATCACTGCATCAGCATCGCCCAAAAGCAGATTTATACGCTTTGCCAAACTCTCAAGCACCTTACCCTCCAACACTCGAGCTATATTTGTTGCTCGCATCTCGGTTGTACTTTGGCGCAGATTCTCCAACTCAGGCAACGTCACATTCTCTACACGACACTCTACGCCCTTCGACTCCAAGCCCGATGCGATAAACTTAGGCATAAAATCAATATAACCCTCGAAGTTTACCAAAAGAACCTTTCGCCAAGGCATCTTATCCAACGACTCGATAGCAGCGTAGTCATCCATCGTCAGCCACGCAGGCTTAAACTTGCCGATTGGCGTCAGACGATAGTGATTCCTTGAAAGCGAACCAAAGAGTTTAACGCCTGCCTGCTCCAGCAAACGGCGACCATGCTCAGAATAATGCAACGAGGGTCCTAAGCCTATTATATTATAGGGATGGTTAGCATCGAGTTTTGCTACTGCACGCTCGATGTTTTCATCCAACGAGCAAAGCTCCATTGAACCACTCGAGAAATGCAGCGCACTCTGTCCCGACGAGATAATAGCTACACGCTTGCCCTCACCAGCAAGGTAAATACCGCTAACCAAAGCACTGAGGCCTCCACCTATTATGATAGTATCGTATCTCATAGCGTCTCACTTTTTTCAACTTTAGGTTGCTCAACCATATCGATACCGCACACTCCGCGATAGAGCCACGAGGTAAACTGATTCTCCACCAGCGTCTCGCCCCATGCTACGGGGTACATACCCTTCCAACGCTCGCCAAGGAAGCTCTTCAGGTCGCACAGCGTACGCTCCGAACAGCTATTTGCCCTGTCGATAAGCCCTGCCGCACGACAAGCACAAAGCTCTCCTTGACAGGTTCCCATACCCAGACGTGTACGTCGGCGCAGATTTATAAGATTCTCAACATAGAGATTGTCGATAGCATAGTTAATCTCGCCTACCGAAACCTGCTCACACTCACAAACAAGTGCCGAATCGCTACCCTTCTGAGCAGGGATATAACGACTCATCGTGCCGTGACGACCCTCAGCCGCACGCTTCTCGATGCTGAGTTCTATAATATGCTGTTTGCCACCCTTAACCTCATCGCTACCGGGCAGAGGAGTCTCAGCCGTGCGACACTTCTTGTCATTGCCAAGCTTACGACAAACCATATCGGTTGCCCACTCCGCCATCAATCGGTAGGTCATCAGCTTACCACCCGTAATGGTGATAAAGCCTTTCAAGCCATCACGCTGCTCGTGGTCCAGACAGACAATACCGCGGCTGATGCTTCGTCCCGAGGGGTCGTCGTCCGACGCCACAAGGGGGCGAACACCTGCATAACAACGTAAAATTCGGGTGTGAGCCAGCGAAGGACAGAGTTTTTTTCCTTCGCGAATCAATACATCCACCTCATCGGCAGTAACCTCCATGTGGTCAATCTGATCATAGGGGATACGACTCGAGGTGGTTCCAATGAGCGAAATAGTGTCGCCCGGCACCAAAATATCAGCATCCGCCGGCTTACGACAGCGGTTGATTACCATATTATTTATACGGTGTCCGAAAATAATGAGCGAACCCTTCGAGGGGAACATATTAACCTTAACACCCGCCAACTCGGCAATGTGCAAACCCCAGATACCTCCGGCGTTAACCACCATACGCGAGCGTACCGACAACTCCTCACCACTACGCTGATGACGAAGTTTTACTCCAAGAATCGTATCGCCCTCGCGAATAAAGCCGACAACCTCGTGATAGGTCAAAATCTCGGCACCATGAAGCTGAGCATCGACAGCGTTAGCAGTGGTAAGACGGAAGGGGTCGATAGCACCATCAGGCACCGTCACCGCTCCGATAAGCCCAGGGTTCACCGCAGGCTCGAGTTTGCGTGCCAACTTCGGGTCGATGACCTCAGCTTCGATTCCCGCCTTTCGGCACGAATCGACAAAAGTCTTCTGATAGCCCAAATCATCCTCGGGCAATGTTACAAACAGGCCCTGCGTATCCTCAACACAGTGTCGAGCAATGCGCCTAAGGATTCTGTTCTCGACAATACACTCCGACGCCGACTCCATATCGGTCACTGCATAACGCGCACCGCTATGCAAAAGACCATGATTGCGACCCGTTGCACCAGCCGTAAAATCAAAACGTTCAACAAGAAGCGTCTTGAGTCCGCGCATAGCACAATCTCGCGCCGTTCCCGTACCGGTAGCTCCACCACCGATAATTACCACATCAAACTCTTTACACTTCAACTCTGCCACAATTGTTACCTATTTTTATATTATAGTCCGAGATTTTACTCCCCTTTCGGAATCATCTCTTTATTCACTTTCGCAACATTAAACGTTTCGTTTCGTAACAAAGTTATACATTCTTTCCGAAACGACCAAATATTTTGTTAATATTTTATTATTTTTTTATCATTTTTTAACTATTATGAAATACCGCATAGTTACTTGTCGCTGACTATCAACATATTACGCTAAATTTGACAAGTACCACAAAAAACACACTACGATATTTTTTTTAACAATTTATCTCTACATTTGTAAAAGGTTCGTAACATTATACGCATTTTTTAATATTTTGAAAAACGCATCTATAACGAAAATAAACGAAACTTTAGTCTTTAATCTCCCTCTCTTTTGAAGGTGACAAGGCTGCCAATTTTGCCCCATAAAGCCCCAAAGACAAAATATTTTAGCCGCCAAGAGAATATTTTCGCATGCTTTACGTTGTAAATGAAAAAATTATATGTAACTTTGTGCGCTTATATGCGCCTTAACAAACATTATTTTTCACATTTAAGAATGAGCCGTAACAGATTAAATATCAT
>CAZFQU010000071.1:0-9198 GCA_964521245.1 uncultured Alistipes sp.
GCGAACCGAAAGAGAGCAGGCTGCTGAGTTTTGATGCCTGATTAGGTCGGATTAGTTCTCTCTGAGGTTTCTCGCTCAAAGGTTTTTTGTTTTGAGGAGTGAGGTTGTGTAAATTGTTGTCGATTAGTTTTTTGTTGGAAAAAAATAAAAATAGGAATAGATTATGGCATTTTTATCATTAACACAGGAGCTGGCGGTCGATCTCGGTACGGCGAACACGCTGGTTATCTACAATGACAAGGTTGTGGTTGATGAGCCTTCAATCGTGGCACTCGATGCCCACTCGGGCAAGCTGATGGCAATCGGTCGCGAGGCTCGTCTGATGCACGAAAAGACCAATCCCGGTATTCGCACCATCCGCCCCCTGAAGGATGGCGTGATTGCCGACTTTACCGCTACCGAGCTTATGCTCCGCGGTATGATTAAGAAGGTTAAGCTCGGTGGAGGATTGTTTGCTCCCGCGTTGCGTATGGTTGTCTGCATCCCTTCGGGTTCGACCAACGTCGAGATTCGTGCTGTGCGCGACTCGGCAGAGCGCGCCGGCGGTAAGGAGGTCTATATGATTTATGAGCCTATGGCTGCGGCTCTGGGTTCGGGTCTTGATGTCGAGGCTCCCGAGGGTAATATGGTTATCGATATCGGTGGCGGTACTTCGGAGATTGCTTGTATCTCGCTTGGCGGTATCGTATGCTCGGAGTCGATAAATGTGGCAGGTGATGTCTTTACTGCCGATATCCAGAACTATGTTCGCCAGCAGCACAATATCCGTATTGGTGAGCGTACTGCCGAGGCTATTAAGTGTGCTATTGGTGCAGCTGTTCCTGTGCTTGACGATGCTCCCGAGGATTTTGAGGTCGTTGGTCCCAATATGCTCACCTCGCTTCCCCAGACCGTGAAGCTCAACTACAACGAGATTGCTTATGCACTCGAGAAGTCGCTCGTAAAGTTGGATGCAGCCTTGATGAAGGTGCTTGAGGAGATGCCCCCCGAACTCTATGGTGATATTGTCAAGAACGGTATCTTCCTTGCCGGTGGTGGTGCATTGCTCAAGGGCTTGGATAAGCGTCTGAACGAGAAGACGGGTATTACCTTCCACGTTACCGACGATCCTTTGCGTGCGGTGGCTCGCGGTACGGGTATCGCTCTGAAGAATATCGACAACTTCTCCTTCCTGATGCGCGGATACTAATCCTTGTGCGGAGTCTGCAAATTCGCGGAAGAGTTGAAGCTAATATTCTAAATATCAGGACTGTCGACCATTGTGCCTTGTAAGCGTAGTGAGGGTCGGCAGTCTCTTGTTAACCAGATAAAGCCTCAAGTACAGTGCGTAAACTTATCGAATTTATTCGTAGTATATATGTGGTTGTCCTCTTCATCATTTTAGAGGTGGCTGCACTCTCGATTTATGCCCGCTCCACGGCATATTCGCAGGCGCGTCTGCTCACCCGTTCGAATCAAGTGGTGGGCGGGGTGAATGGTCTGTTTACCGATATGCGTAACTTTGTCTCGCTGGGTGAGGAGAATCGTCGTCTCAGTGAGCGAGTGATAGAGCTTGAGCAGGAGCTTGTGGCCTATCGTGAAGCGGTCAACGAGGGGCGTCTGCGGTTGCTTGCCGATACGGCTCGTCGTCTGCCCTACTACTACACCACGGCACGAGTTACGCAGAGTACCATCAATCGTATGAACAACTTTGTAGTCATCAACAAAGGCGAGAGTGACGGAATACACGCCGATATGGCTCTGCTCTCGGCACAGGGTGGTATGGTTGGCTATATTGTTACAGTGTCGAAGAATTATTCGGTGGCTATGACAGTTCTCAACTCGCTCTTTACGGCGAGTGGACGATTGGAAAACTCGCCCGGCGAGTATGGCTCGATAAGGTGGGAGGGCAAAGATAGCCGTTTCGTAACACTCGACGAGCTGCCTAAGTATGCCGATATTCACGTCGGCGACAGAGTGATAACCACAGCTCTCTCCTCCTATTTCCCCGAAAATGTGCCTATCGGCAGTGTGGAGTCTTTCGAGATGGATCCCACCTCATCGTACTATACGGTCAAGGTGCGCCTTGATGCCGATATACGCTCTCTCTCGGAGGTGATTGTTGCTCGCTCAATGAACTACGAAGAGCATAAGGGACTTGAGGCAAAACTTAAAAAACGTTACCAATAATGTTTAATCTCATATCATATTCGCTGCTGTTCCTGCTGTCGCTGTTTCTTCAGATTTTCTTCTTCGACAATCTGACCATCAGCATCTTCTTCAGCCCGTTAGTCTATATAGCATTCATCGCCTTGTTGCCCATCGAGACCAAGCCGATTGTTATGCTGTTGTGTGGTCTGCTGATGGGAGTTGCAGTCGATTGGGCAATGGGTCTTGAGGGTATAAACACAGCTGTAACACTCTTTGCGGCGATTATGCGTCGCCCTATACTCATCATCTCGGGAGGTGTGAAGGAGGGAGGTGTCCCCTCGGTGTGGAGAATGGGTAATTTTTCCTTCTTCCTCTATCTGTTCCTCTTTGTGGGTCTGCATCATCTGAGTTTCTTTTTACTCGAGACTCTATCGCTGAGGATGTTCCACTACACACTTTTGAGATTTGTGTTAAGCTCTACGGTGACGGTACTGTTTTGTTGGCTTCTGTCGCAGATTTTCTTCAGAACACGAAATAGTTAATCCCATCCCAATATGAAAATACTCTAATAACTAAAAGTTCGATGGGACAGATTGAGGGTTTTAATCGAATGAGAACGCTTCAGGTGATAGTTCTCATTATCTTCATAACTATCGCAGGACGATTGTTCTTCCTGCAAATCATAGACTCGGGTAAGAATAAGCGTCGTGCCGAGCAGGCATTGGTGCGCGAGATTCAGTATCCGGCACGAGGCGAAGTATTTGACCGTAATGGCGAATATCTGGTGCGCTCGCGCGAGTGCTACGATATTATGGTGGTCTATCGCGAGATGGATAAGCGAGGTTTCGATACGTTGCGTCTGTGTAATATCCTCGGAATCTCGAAGGAGAAGCTGCTCAGGGAGTTGCGTCAGGCAAAGAATGCACCTCGCGCTCCGCGTATGGTGACTAATTATGTCCCCAAGGAGGATAAGTTGCGCTTCGATGAGGCGGGATTCAAAGGCTTCTATGCCGTCTATCGTACGGCAAGAGAGTATCCCCGTCAGGTGGGTGGTAACCTCTTGGGATATGTGGGAGTGGTGAACGAGGAGGATACCACACGCGATAACTTCTATATAATCAGCGACTACATAGGTCGTGACGGTATTGAGTCGGCATATGAGGAGATATTGCGTGGCGAGAAGGGCGTCAAGGTTTATGAGAGAGATGCTCATGGCGCTATCAAAGGCTCTTATCGTAACGGAGAGTTGGACCGCCCTTCAGTCCCCGGCAAGGCACTCACCACCACTATCGATATACGCTTACAAAAACTCTGTGAGGAGCTTATGGTGGGCAAGGTTGGTGCTGCGGTGGCAATCGACCCGTCTAATGGCGAGATTTTGATGATGGTGTCGGCACCCACTTTTGACCCCGATATGTTGGTGGGAAGGGTGCGTGGCGACAACTATATGAAACTGCTAAACAACTACAAAAAGCCTCTCTATAACCGAGCTGTTAAGTCGCCATTCCCGCCCGGTTCGACCTTCAAGTTGGTGCAGGGCCTAATCGGACTTCAGGAGGGAGTGCTGCGCCCCGGCTCTACCTATGGATGCCGTATGGGCTACTCCTCGGGCGATATTCACGTCGGCTGCCATAGCCATCGTTCGCCTTTGGATTTGAGATTGGCAGTGGCACACTCGTGTAATGCCTACTTCTGCTACGTCTTTCGCAATATATTGGATAATCCCAAGTACGGAAGCCCGAAGGATGGATTCGATGTGTGGCGAGAGTATGTGCTGAGCTTCGGTTTTGGTCGCCGACTCGGTACCGACCTCTATGGCGAACGTCACGGAAATGTGCCTTCGAGAGCATTCTACGACCGAGTCTATCGTCGCTCGTGGAACTCCCTAACCCCCATATCCCTCTCGATTGGACAGGGTGAGTTGGGTTGTACTCCTCTTCAGATGGCAAACCTTGCAGCAATTATAGCTAATCGTGGCTACTACTATATCCCCCACTTGGTTAAATCTATCGAGGGTGAGGAGGGTATCGACCCCCGTTTTACAGAGCGTCACTACACCAATATCGACCCCCAATATTTCGAGCCTATAATCGAGGGTATGTGGACAGGTGTACATAAGGAGGGAACATCGCGCGGAGCCGAGCTTGCGGGCTACGATGTGTGTGGTAAGACCGGTACGGCTCAGAACCCTCACGGCGAAGACCACTCGACATTCCTCTCGTTTGCTCCGAAGGATAACCCGAAGATTGCAATCTCGGTCTATGTTGAGAATGGAGGTTTCGGTTCGACGGTGGCACTGCCCATAGCATCGCTTATCGAGGAGTTGTATCTGACCGATACTATCACACGCCCCGATTTGGTGCGTCGAGTCAAGGAAATTAGACCCTACTATCGCCGTCCGAAGAGTAAATAATAAGAGTATAAATTTTTAGAACGCACATAAGATGCAGTCAAGTGTAAAGTCGGGAATATTCGAGGGTATCGACCTGCCAATAATCATATACTATCTGCTGCTGGTGGCTATCAGCTGCCTCTGTGTTACGTCGGCAACCATCAGCGAGGCTGCGGAGAGTCTTTTCTCCTTCTCGAATGTCTATATCAAACACTATATGTGGGTTGGCGTGTCGCTAATCTTCGCTCTCGCCATGATGCTGCTCGATGCGAGTCTGTTTCATAAGTGGGCATATATTGCCTACGGTGCCGGTATATTGCTGCTTATAGCCACACTCATATTTGGCGTAGAGGTCAATGGTGCGCGTGCGTGGCTTGGCTTTGGCTCGGTGAGATTGCAGTCGGGCGAGGTGGTTAAAGTGGCGGTATCGCTGGCTTTGGCGCGAATGATGAGCGAATACCACTTCTCTATATCGCGACCATCAGACCTATTCAAGGTCTTTATGTTGCTGTTTGTGCCTCTGCTCATAATCCTTATGCAGAACGATACGGGAACAGGAATTGTATTGGGTTCACTGCTTTTTGTACTCTATCGCGAGGGTCTGAATAAGTGGCTCTGTATCCCGATTCTGACCGTTGCGGCACTCTTCATCTTCTCATTCTTGCTCTCGCCTACGGTGCTGTTGATATTGATGGTGGCAGTCTGCATATTTTCTGAGGTGATGATGAATGGTGAGGTGCGTTCGCGTGTTAAGCTCTTTGCCGCAATCATTCTCTGCTCCATATTGCTCTATTTTATTGCCGGATTCTTCCTGCCCGGAACGGTTTCCTATCACGTTGCGCTACTTGTAGTCTGTATTGCGGTGGCAATCTTTGCTGCCATCTATGCCCTGATGATGCGTATGCTCAATATCCTGCCGATATTGATGCTCTTTGTCAGTTCGTTGGCATTCTTGGGAACCACCGATTATGTGTATGAGGTTGTCTTGCAAGGGCATCAACAGAAGCGAATAAGTACATTCTTGGGTATTGAGACCGACTCTCGATATACCTACAACACCGACCAATCAAAGATTGCAATCGGCTCGGGCGGTCTGTTTGGAAAGGGCTATATGCACGGAACGCAGATTCAGCACGACTATGTTCCCGAGAAACATACCGACTTTATATTCTGTACCATTGGCGAGGAGTGGGGATTTGTGGGTTGTATTGTGGTGTTGGCACTCTACCTGTCGCTGATTTTGCGCCTGATGAAGATGGGCGAAAGAATCGGCGAGAGTTTCGGACGAATCTACTGCTACTCGGTGGCGGCAATCATTCTCTTTCACCTGCTGGTCAATGTCGGAATGACAATCGGTGTTATGCCTGTGATGGGTATCCCGTTGCCGTTTATGAGCTACGGCGGTACGTCGTTTGTGGTCTTTACCGTTCTGCTGTTCATTGCTGTTAGGCTCGACAGCGCAACGAGAAATTTCTCCTCTTTGGGTATGTAGAGTCCTTTTTACACTTATTTGCGATAAATTTCAGTCAGTTGCTTGTTGCCTATCGCAATTTTTTTCTAACTTTGCACTACGTATTGATAAGTTATTCTAAAGAAAAAGTTTTTATTATGAAGAGATATTTGTGGGCTGTGTTTGCCTTTTTTGCTATGGTGATGTCGGCATGCTCGGATGATGAGCCTAATGCTAAGCCCAATGTTGAGCCGCAAGAGCAGGATGTGGTGTTTGTTATCGAGACACCCGAGATTACAACTCGTGCCGGCGAGGGTGAGTTGGCGACAAAGCTTTATGCTGCGGTCTATTCCGAGGACTGGACCGAGGAGTTTAGCAATATTCGCGTCGAGGGCAACATCGATTTGCAAACCTCGCCTCACGTTAGTTTCCGTCTGGTTGTGGGTAAGTGCTATAATATTGTCTTTTGGGCAATGGCAGAGAATGCCCCCTACACTCTTAATTATGCTCAAAAACGCATGGAGCTTAATCTCGAGCAACTGCTCTCAAACAACGAGTGTAACGATGCCTTCTTCCATGTGGAGCGAAGTTACGTAGTCAGTGGTGCCTCGTCTAAGAATGTTGTTCTTAAACGCCCCTTTGCACAGCTTAATATAGCCACAAAAGATTGGGCGGAGGCTGTGGCTGCCGGAGCTAATATCACCAAGTCATCGCTCACGATAGATGCTCACAAGTGGCTCAGCTTTGTTGATGGTAAAGTGTCGAGTGAGCTTCAGAAGGTTACCTACGCAATGAACCTCCTCCCCGAGGAGAGCCTGACGGTAAACGGCGAGACTTATACCTATCTTTCACTGAACTATCTGCTTGCGGGTGATAAAGAACTTTTGGATTGTAGATTCTCGACCGACGGTGCAACACCCATCGTGCGCGAGTGGGAGAATATCCCTCTTCAGCGTAACTATCGCACCAATATCTTGGGTAATATTCTTAGTTCGGAAAACAACTCGGGCGTATCTATCGATTCGGATTTTATAGATGATATGGTCGTTACCTCTTGTAATCGCTAAATCGGCTTAGACAATATATGAGATTGATGACCTGTCTAATAAGTTTTTAGGCAGGTCTTTTTTTGTGTCATATGTTGTATAACAAGAGGGATTTCAAGGCTTAAGTTCCTTTTCACCTCTCACGCTCGGCATGGCTTGTAGGCAATCTCTGCCCCCCCTTGCTTACTCGTGGCGTTACGAAGATAAAAAAGCGGAGTTTACCCCAAGCGTAAATGAGCATTTTGAGGGCGAGTATATTGTTAGACTGTCTCTCTTTTTTTTGTTACTTATATTCTATAAAACTTGTCCAATATCCTTTTTTTACTACCTTTGTCCCAAAATATATGACGTAAAGTTATGGCAGAAAAAATTTTTGTTACTGAAGATATTAAATATATAGGTGTCGATGATACCGATATCGACCTCTTCGAGAGCCAGTATGTAGTACCCAATGGTATATCGTACAACTCTTACCTTATTCTTGATGAGAAGGTTGCAATTATGGATACGGCAGATTTCCGCAAGTGCGATGAGTGGCTCTTGAATCTTAAGCAAGCTCTTGGAGAGCGTCAGCCCGACTACTTGGTGGTTCAGCATATGGAGCCAGACCACGCTGGAAGTATCGAAGCGGTGTTGGCTCACTATCCCGGCCTGACCATTGTGGCAACTCAGCGTGCTATTGATATGTTGCCTCAATTCTTCGAGGATGTTAACTTCGAAGGTAAGACATTGGCTGTCAAGGAGGGTCAGACCCTCTCGCTCGGTGGACACACTCTCCAATTCTTCACTGCCCCCATGGTTCACTGGCCCGAGGTTATGGTGACCTACGATAGTAAAGACAAGGTTGTTTTTGCTGCCGATGGCTTTGGTAAGTTCGGTGCATTGTGCCACGAGGAGGATTGGGCTTGTGAGGCTCGTCGCTACTACTTCAATATCTGTGGTAAGTATGGCGGTCCGGTTCAGGCTCTTCTGAAGAAGTTGGCAACCCTCGATGTAGAGTGTATATGTCCTCTTCACGGCCCTATCTTGAAGGAAAATCTGAGTTACTATATAGGTCTGTATGATACTTGGAGCAAGTATGATGTTGAGACCGAGGGTGTGCTGGTTGCTCATGCCTCGATTCACGGCGGAACGGCTAAGGCTGCGGAGTACTTTGCCGAGTTGCTGCGCCAGAAGGGTGCAAAGAAGGTTGCGGTAACCGACCTTTGTCGCGATGATATGGCTGAGGCTATCGAGGATGCATTCCGTATGGGACGTTTAGTTGTGGCAGCAGCGTCGTATGATGGCGATGTGTTCCCCTGCATGCACGACTTCCTCCACCATCTGAAGATTAAGGCTTTCCAGAAGCGCAGAGTCGGAATCATCGAGAATGGTTCGTGGGCACCCTCGGCAGGTAGAGCTATGAAGTCGCTGCTCGCAGAGATGAAGGATGTGGAGATTGTTGAACCTATGGTGACCATCCGCTCGCGTATGAAGCGTTCGGATATCGAGCAGTTGGAGGCTCTTGCCGATGCAATTTTGGCATAAGAGCGAGTCTAAGAGATTGAAATTGGGCGAATAAGCTGCGAAAAATTTGCAGATTGAAAAATAATAAGTATATTTGCAGCCCCGAAAAAGGGGAAACAATTAAAAAAATAAAAACACTATGAACAATTACGAAACCGTTTTCATTGTCACACCGGTTCTGTCTGACGCTCAGGTTCAGGAGGTTGCTGACAAATTCCAGGGTGTAATTACCGAGAACGGCGGTCAGATTGTGAATGTGGAGAACTGGGGCCTCAAGAAGCTCGCTTATCCTATTCAGAAGAAGACCACCGGTTTCTATTTCTTGGTAGAGTTCACCGGCGAGGGCGACATCATCAAGACCCTCGAGACTCAGTATCGCCGCGATGAGCGCATCATCCGTTTCTTGACTTTCAAGCAGGACAAGTTCGCTGTTGAGTATTCCGCGAAGCGTCGTGCTAAACTTTCTAACAAGCAGGAGGAGTAAGCTATGGCACAGGAGAACAACGTACAGCAGCAGTCGGAGATTCGCTATCTCAACCCCGTATCGGTAGATATCAAGAAGAAGAAGTACTGCCGTTTCAAGAAGTTGGGTATTAAGTATGTAGATTACAAGGACGGAGAGTTCTTGAAGAAGTTCCTCAACGAGCAGGGTAAGATTCTTCCCCGTCGTCTCA